>CAJQRG010000017.1 GCA_905612225.1 Emcibacteraceae bacterium
TAGTTTGTTTACAAATAATAACAGGTTATGTGATAAATAAGGAGAAGATAAATGACAGCATCAAATTTAAAGTTAGTTGAACGGGATAATATGGATAAGCAAAAGGCATTAGACGCAGCACTAGGCCAAATAGAGCGTGCATTTGGTAAGGGCTCAATCATGAAATTAGGGCAAAATTCGTCTCATGATGTTGAATCTGTTTCCTCGGGTTCTCTTGGTCTTGACATTGCACTTGGTATAGGCGGACTTCCGAAGGGCCGTATTATTGAAATTTATGGACCAGAGAGTTCTGGTAAAACAACACTTGCGTTACATGTAGCTGCTGAAGTTCAAAAAGCAGGTGGGACAGCTGCCTTTGTTGATGCAGAACACGCACTTGATCCAGTTTATGCAGGCAAACTTGGCATAAACCTTGATGAACTTCTTATTTCTCAGCCAGATACAGGTGAGCAAGCTCTTGAAATTACCGATACTTTAGTGCGTTCGGGTGCAGTTGATGTGTTAGTAGTTGATAGTGTCGCCGCGCTTACCCCAAGAGCGGAACTAGAAGGTGAAATGGGTGATACTCACGTTGGTCTTCAGGCACGTCTTATGAGCCAAGCACTTCGTAAACTTACAGGTTCTATCTCAAAGTCGAATTGTATGGTTATTTTTATTAACCAAATTAGGCATAAAATCGGCGTGATGTATGGTAGTCCTGAAGTGACAACAGGTGGAAATGCACTTAAATTTTATTCTTCGGTTAGAATTGATATCCGTCGCATAGGCGCTATTAAAGAAAAAGAAGAGATTGTTGGTAACCAAACAAGAGTAAAAGTGGTTAAGAATAAAGTTGCCCCACCTTTTAAGGTTGTTGAGTTTGATATTATGTATGGCCAAGGTATTTCTAAGAATGGTGAACTAGTTGATCTTGGTGTTAAGGCTGACATTGTTGAAAAGTCTGGGTCTTGGTATTCCTATAATAGCCAACGTATTGGACAAGGCCGCGAAAATGCCAAACGCTTTTTAAAAGATAACCCCGACATTGCTGATGAAATTGAGAACTCCGTTCGCGTAAATGCAGGAATTCTTGATAAGGCTATGCTTAAAGAGGGTGCAATAAGAGCTGCCGATGAAATAGATGACGAATAATATTTTCTAAAATTTCTTTATAAAAATTAAAAGGCACCAGTTTTAACTGGTGCCTTTTTTTGTTTATAAATATGGTTTCTGGACTTGTTTTCGCCTCTGATATAAAAGTTTTTGAAAATAGGCTCACAATATGTAATAAAAATAATATAAGTTAGTTTGACTAATTAAGTGAAAATGGACAAAAAATGAAGAGTACCAATGATATTCGCAGTGCCTTTTTAAACTATTTCAAAGAAGCAAAACATGAAGTTGTAGCAAGTAGTCCCTTGGTGCCCAATAATGACCCTACATTAATGTTTATTAATGCTGGCATGGTCCCATTTAAAAATGTCTTTACCGGCATTGAGAGCCGCCCATACAGTCGTGCAACATCAAGTCAGAAGTGTGTTCGAGCAGGAGGTAAACATAATGATTTGGATAATGTTGGCTACACGGCCCGTCATCACACGTTCTTTGAAATGCTTGGAAATTTTTCTTTTGGGGATTATTTTAAGGAAAAAGCAATTTTTCAGGCCTGGGATTTAATTACAAATATTTATGGCGTAGATAAGAATAGATTACTGGTAACTGTATATCACAATGATGATGTAGCCTGGGATTACTGGAAAGAGATAAGTGGACTGCCAGATGAAAAAATTATTCGTATTGCAACCTCTGATAATTTTTGGTCGATGGGTTCTACGGGTCCGTGTGGGCCTTGTTCAGAAATATTTTATGATCACGGGGAACACATTTGGGGAGGACCACCTGGTTCGCCTGAACAAGATGGGGACCGTTTTGTTGAAATATGGAACCTTGTTTTTATGCAGTATGAAAAATTCGAAGATGGTTCACAGATTGAGCTGCCAAGACCTTCTATAGATACAGGAATGGGTCTTGAACGTATTGCTGCGGTTTTGCAAGGTGTGCATGATAACTATGATACAGACCTTTTTAAACGTTTGATCGAGGCTTCTGCTAAACATAGCGGCGTAGAGGCTTATGGTGAACATAATACTTCTCACCGTGTTATTTCTGACCATCTCAGGTCTACATCTTTTTTAATTTCTGATGGAGTTCTGCCATCGAATGAAGGCCGTGGTTATGTCTTGCGCCGAATTATGCGCCGTGCGATGCGCCACGTGAAAATGATTGGATGCATAGAACCGCTTATGCATATGCTCGTTCCGGCACTTGTTACTGAAATGGGGCAGGCATTTCCTGAACTTGCTCGTGCTGAGGCACTTATTACGGAAACGCTTCTACTTGAGGAGCGTAGGTTTCGTCAAACTCTAGATCGGGGTATGCGTTTGCTCGATGAGGAGGTGTCAAAAATAGGAGAAAATAAAGTACTTAAGGGGGGGGTAGCCTTTAAACTTTATGATACTTATGGGTTTCCTCTTGACCTTACACAGGATGCCCTGAGATCAAATGATATGACTGTGGATGAAGAGGGCTTCAATATTGCTATGCAAAAACAAAAAACTGAAGCCAGGGCGGCGTGGAAAGGTTCAGGTTCAATGGCTACAGAAACAGTATGGTTTGAGGCTTATGAAAAATTAAGTGCAAGCGAATTTGTTGGTTATAGTAACACTCACTCAGAAGGCATTATCAGTCAAATTATTATTGGTGAAACAGTTGTTGAAAAAGCAACCACGGGTGATGAGGTTCTGATACTTACTAATCAGACACCTTTCTATGCTGAAAGTGGTGGTCAGGTTGGTGATATAGGGACATTCATTACTAATGCAGGTGCAAAAATTAATATTACTGATACACAAAAAAAACTTGGTGCTCTTCATGTGCATGTGGGAACTATAATATCAGGTAAAATATTGTGTGGTGATGTGGTTGAAATGACAGTCGACCTAGAAAATAGACATAAGATACAGGCTAATCATTCGGTAACTCATATTTTACATGCAGTCTTGCGCAGTATACTTGGTGATCATTTAAGCCAAAAGGGATCACTAGTAGCGGCCGATAAGATGCGTTTTGATATTAGTCATTCAAAGGCTATTACATCTAAAGAAATTAAAGAAATCGAAGATGAAGTAAACAAAACCATCCGTCAAAATACAGAAGTTACTACCCGACTTATGACACCAGAGGAGGCCATTGATGCAGGGGCTATGGCACTATTCGGTGAAAAGTATGGAGATGAGGTTCGTGTCGTGGCTATGGGAAGGGCAAAAGATGGATCAGACAGTTCTGTGGAACTATGTGGCGGGATTCATGTAAAACGTACTGGTGATATTGGGTATTTTAAGATTATTTCAGAAGGAGCGGTCTCTTCGGGCGTACGTCGTATTGAAGTGTTAACGGGCAAGGCGGCGTGTAGATATTCCATGGATCAGGAAAATTATTTATTTGATGCTGCTTCAATTATTAAGACCCCTGTTTCTGAACTTTCAAACCGTCTGAGCGCCCTTGCTTTAGAACGAAAAGTAATGGAAAAGGAATTGTCAGAGCTTCAAAAGAAAATTGCTATGGGTGGCAATATGTCAAGTGATAATAAGATAGAGAAACTAAATGGAATAAAATTTATTGGAAAAGTTCTTAATGGAATTCCTGCAAAAGAACTTCGAAGTCTTGCTGATGAGGCTAAAGGAAGCATCGGTTCTGGTATAATAGCCTTCATAACTGTTAATGACGGTAAAGTAGCTATTTTGACTGCTGTTACCAAAGACTTAATTAAAAACATAAGTGCCGTAGACCTTGCGCGGGTTGGTTCGATCGCTGTTGGTGGAAAAGGTGGAGGTGGAAGGGCTGATATGGCTCAAGCTGGAGGCCCGAATGGAACGGAAGCTGATAAAGCACTGGCTGCCATTAAGAGCTATCTATCCTAATTAAAAAAAATTATGGTGATTATATCTAGTTTCTTAGAGGTTTTTGTATGAAATTTTCACTAGGTAAGCAACAGATATATGGGATTTATCTATAAAAAAGGCGGACACTGAATGTCCGCCTTTCTAGGTTCTGTAGAGCTAGATACTAGCCCATTATTTTTTGTAAATTTTCGTCAATTTTATCGAAGAACTGTTTGGACGTTAGCCAGTTTTGCTCTGGGCCAACAAGTAACGCCAGGTCTTTTGTCATGTTGCCTTCTTCAACAGTCCTTACGCAGACACTATCAAGTGTATCTGCAAAGTTAACAAGCTTTTCATTGCCATCAAGTTCACCACGGTGACGAAGACCGCCTGTCCAAGCATAAATAGATGCTATTGGGTTTGTTGAAGTTTCTTGACCTTGTTGGTGTAGACGATAATGACGTGTCACAGTACCATGAGCGGCCTCTGATTCCATAACTTTACCATTTGGGGTAAGAAGTTTAGAAGACATAAGACCGAGAGAGCCAAAACCTTGAGCAACTGTATCTGATTGAACGTCGCCGTCGTAGTTTTTACAAGCCCAAACGAATTTACCATTCCACTTCATCGCGCATGCTACCATATCATCGATTAGGCGATGCTCATATGTGATACCTGCAGCTTTAAACTTACCAGCAAATTCAGATTGATAAATTTCTTCAAACAGATCTTTGAATCGACCATCATACGCCTTAAGAATTGTGTTCTTTGTTGATAGATAGACGGGCCATCCTTCAGCCAGGCCATAATTCATACTTGCGCGGGCAAAGTCACGAATGCTATCGTCAAGGTTATACATTGCCATCGCAACGCCTGCGTTTTCAAATTGAAATACCTCATGCTCTATAACTTCGCCGCCATCGTCAGGTTGGAACTTAATAGTAAGTTTGCCAGCACCCGGCACTTTAAAATCAGTGGCGCGGTATTGATCACCAAACGCGTGACGACCGATAACAATTGGATCCGTCCAACCAGGAACAAGACGCGGAACGTTTGAGCAAATAATTGGTTTACGAAACACTGTACCGCCAAGAATATTACGGATAGTACCATTCGGAGACCTCCACATTTTTTTGAGGCCAAACTCTTCAACTCGTTCTTCATCTGGTGTAATAGTAGCACATTTAACCCCTACACCATGCTTTAAAATAGCATTGGCGCTATCAATAGTGATTTGATCATCTGTCTCATCACGCTTTTGGATGCTCAGGTCGTAGTAATGCAGATCAACATCAAGGTATGGATGGATAAGCCGTTCTTTGATCCATGCCCAAATTATACGTGTCATTTCGTCACCATCAAGTTCTACGATGGGGTTATCTACTTTTATTTTAGCCATTTTAGTCCCTTTATTTTTTATCTTAAGTAGCTGATAAAAATCATATATATATTCATATTTATTCGGCGCAACCTAGCACTTGATGTCTAAACATGGAAGACCTGAATGTGAAAAAATATTGTTTAAAGTATATTTTTTCATTCAACGCCCGAATCTTGTATTTTTTTAAACAATAATAGTAACTCTTCAGCACTATGTATCACGTGAAAAAGATCTAAAGTTTTAGGTAAAGTAAATTCATATTCAATAATGTTATCAAGTAATGCCAAAAATGGCGTCCAATAATTTTCCGAGTTTAGTATTATAATAGGCTTATCGTGTAACCCGAGTTGTTTCCAAGTGATGATTTCTATAGTTTCATCTAAAGTACCAATACTTCCTGGTAGAACGAGAAATGCATCTGAATGATCGAACATAAGTTTTTTTCGTTGGTGCATATTTTCGACGATTGTGAGTTTTGTTATTTTATCATGTGACTTTTCAATTTTGTTCAGGTGTTCAGGAATAATGCCATGCACTTCACCACCATTTTTCATGACACTGTTGGCAATAATGCCCATAAGGCCAACATTTCCACCTCCATAAATAAGTTTGATTTTACTTTGGCTAAGAATTTCACCAACATCGTTAGATAGTTTTTGGAAGGCTTTCTTATTGCCAGCACGTGAACCGCAATAAACGCAGAGTGATTTTAATTTAGTCATTTTGTATTTTATTTCATTTAGTCATAAATTTGACAAGTTTAGTTATTAAAATAAATTATGAAATTGTCTTTATTAAGATTAAATTATTTATTATAAAAACACACTAGTAATTATACACGCAAAGAATATATTAGTGAAAATATTAATATCTAGATACTTCACTATTATGGATCAGGGTAAAAAAATTGAGTGACCACTTAAATCAACAAAATAGTCGTCAGGGTTCAGGACTTAAGTTAAGCTTACTAGTATTGGCTTTAGTTGTCTTTATTGCCGTAATTTGGGTTATTTTTCTAGCGGATGATGGTGCAGATGGTGATTTTACAGTTTCAACTCAAGTTATTCCAATTTTAAATGAACTCGCAGATCAAGAGGCCGAGCCTTTAACGCCAATTGTGGTACCTAGTTTTGATGTGGTGCGTATTAGCCGAAACGGAACAGGTGTTATTGCCGGCCGTGCTGAACCCAATAGTGATGTGATTATTTACGCAAAGGAAAAAATGATTGGTTCTTCAATTTCGGATAGAAATGGCGAATGGGTATTATTGTTTGATGAACCTCTTCCAATTGGACCTACCGAATTAAGTATTGTTGCAAAAACACAAAGTAATTTTGAAATTTCATCGAGCGATATTGTGATTGTGGCTGTCCCTGATCGAAATGCGATGGACTTTAATAACGATGATACTGGCGGTGTCGTTGCAATATTAAGCCCACGCAGTGGAAATGGCCCAAGTCGGGTTTTACAAAAGCCTAAAAATATTAATATTATTTCTGCAGCCCAGGGACTTTCTATAGATGCACTTGATTATACGGACAATGGTAAAACTATTGTAAATGGCAGTGCAACGCCTGCTGCAAATATAAGAATTTATCTTGATAATACCTATTTAGGCGAAGTTAGTTCTAATGAACAGGGTGTCTGGAAATATGAGGTTGATCATAGATTAAGTCCGGAAGAACATGTGATTCGCCTTGATCAGTTGCTTGTCGATGGAAATGTTGAGGTAAGGATTTCACAACCCTTTAATCCATTCGTTGACATTGACCGTGGCCGGGCTACGGGTGATGTGATCGTAAAGCAGGGAAATAGCCTTTGGCATATTGCAAGAAAGCTTTATGGTTCAGGGTATCACTATACGGTAATATTTGGAGCTAATATGGAAACTATTATCAACCCAAATCTTATTTTTCCTGGCCAACAACTAAGTCTTCCACTAGGAAAATTACAATAATTATAAATATTATAATATGAATTTTGTTTTAGTTTTAGCTAATATAGGGTTTTTGTTGATAATTTTAATTGGAGTAATGTAGTTATAGTGAATGACTTTTAAAATAATAAGCTAATAGCCCCCCTAAACAAAAGTTATCAATGAATTAGGTAATATTTGGATGATATTTTAATAATACCTGGCACTGATATGGTTTAATATTTACTTTATATTAAAAAAGGTATCCCAATGGCGAACGATGAACCTACCCAGAATAGCGAGATCCTAGAAGATGATGTTAATGCTGAAAACCATATCGCTACGGTAAAAAAACTTTGGTACTATTTATGGCCCGTTGGTCGTGCCGACCTTAAATCTCGCGTAATACTATCGATGATATTTCTTGTTATGGCTAAAGTACTCGGTATTTTTGTTCCATTTTTATTTGCGGACGCTGTTGACATTCTAACTGGTGAAAATACTGTTGATGGCACTATGATTGCAGTAGCGGTCCCTATAGGATTAATTTTTGGTTACGGCACTACAAGAGTGTTAGCGCAGGCATTTGGTGAAATTAGGGATGCAATTTTTGTTAAGGTGGGACAAAACGCACTTAGAAAGATCGCACTCAATACTTTTCGCCATTTGCACCTTTTATCGCTTAGGTTTCACCTCGAACGCAGAACAGGAGGATTAAGTAGAGTTATTGAAAGGGCCACACGAGGTATTGATTTTTTACTTCGATTTATGCTTTTTAATATTATTCCTACTATTTTAGAGATTATCATGATTTCAAGCATATTTTGGATCAAATTTGGTTTTATATACGCTGCAATCACTTTCCTTTGCCTAAGTAGCTATATATATTTCACAATTGCGGTCACCGAATGGCGGCTTAAATATCGTCGTGAAATGAACAAACAAGACACTAAAGCAAATGGGCGAGCTATTGATAGTTTGATAAATTTTGAAACTGTAAAGTACTTTACAAGTGAGGATCATGAAGCAAGTCGTTATGATAAATCGCTTAAAAATTATGCAACCGCAGCAATTCGTAGTCAGCTTTCTTTGACACTTCTCAACGTTGGTCAGGGTTTTATTATTTCAGGTGGTCTTGTTGCAGTCCTCATCATGGGGGCGAATGGAGTGGCTAGGGGTCAATTTACAATTGGTGAATTTGTGTTGATTAATTCTTTACTAATTCAAATTTACATGCCTTTAAATTTTCTTGGTTTTGTTTACCGTGAAATTAAGCAGGCGCTTGTTGACATGGAAAAAATGTTCATGTTAATTGCCAAAAATCCTGAAATTAAAGATAAAGAAGATGCCATAGATGTTGTTCTTGATCAGGGTGAAATTGAATTTAAAAATGTTTGCTTTCACTATTCTTCAGACCGTCCAATTTTAAAGAATGTTTCCTTTAAAGTTAAAGGGGGAACTACAACAGCAGTAGTAGGGTCAAGTGGAGCAGGGAAATCAACGATATCTCGTATTTTATTTCGTTTTTATGATATTTCAAGTGGTAGTGTAACAGTTGATGGGCAAGACATCCGTGATGTTAAACAACTTTCATTGAGAAAAAAAATTGGAGTTGTACCTCAGGATACGGTCCTTTTTAATGACACTATCAAATATAATATTGCCTATGGAAACCATGATGCTAGTGATGAACAGGTCTTTGAGGCAGCAAAGCTTGCAAAAATACATAGTTTTATTATGAACCTGCCGGAAGGTTATAAAACGGAAGTCGGTGAGCGTGGCCTGAAGCTTTCTGGCGGTGAAAAACAGCGGGTAGCAATAGCCAGGACAATACTTAAAAACCCTTCTATTTTGCTTCTTGATGAGGCGACCTCTGCCCTTGATAGTCAAACTGAGCAAGAAATACAGGCATCAATTGAAAAAATATCTCAACAGCGAACTGCTATTGTAATTGCTCACCGGTTATCAACAATTATTAATGCTAATGAAATAATCGTCCTTGATGATGGCAAAATCATTGAAAGAGGAAACCACTCTGCACTTCTTAAACAGGAGGGTGTTTATTTTGTAATGTGGCAAAAGCAACAACAACTTAATGAAGTACAGCAAAAACTTATAGAGCTTGAAAAAAAATAACGAGAATACTTGCATAAAAGGTGCTTAACGATTAACTAATATTAGATAATTTCACACTTAAGGATAATTTACTATGGAAACTATTCTTTCCGTATTTGTTCCAATCCATAAAGAGGGACATAAATATATAGGTATTTTCGCGGCCATCACTTTGATATTTTTGTGGATAGGACTTGACTTCTTTTTCACTGTTGGTCTCATCCTAACTTTATGGTGTGCTTACTTTTTTCGAGACCCTGATCGGGTGACACCTCAAAAAGAGGGATTGATAATTGCACCAGCAGATGGAGTTGTGCAATCCGTCAAGTTATCTGTGCCTCCTGCTGAACTAGATATGGGCGAAGAGGAATGTACTAGAGTAAGTATTTTTATGAATGTGTTTAATGTACATGTGAACAGAGTGCCCGCCGACGGAAAAATTATTCGCCAGGCTTATACACACGGTAAATACCTTAATGCTTCGCTTGAAAAAGCCAGCGAGGACAATGAGAGGCACGCTATTCTAATGGAAACAACTTCTGGTAATAATTTAGCATTTGTTCAAATTGCCGGGCTTGTGGCAAGGCGCATCCTATGTTGGGCAGAAGACGGAAAAGAAATGAATGCTGGAGAGCGCTTCGGTCTTATTCGCTTTGGAAGCAGGGTTGATTTATACCTTCCAAAAGGTACTAATTCATTGGTTGCTGTCGGCCAAAATGCTATTGCAGGTGAAACAGTTATTGCCAGTGAAAAAGGCCGTGAAAAACAACGTAATGGTGAAATTAGATAATCAATGAGCCAGAAAAAAACACGTTTTCATATACCTGTCCGCAGTTTAGCGCCTAATGCTATTACGGTTTTGGCACTCTGTTCTGGAATGTTTGGTGTAAGGTTTGCTCTTCGTGAAGAATGGGAATCTGCCGTGATTGCTATTTTGATTGCCGGAATTTTTGATGGTTTGGATGGTAGTGTTGCGAGGCTTCTTAAGGGCACCAGCCGTTTTGGGGCTGAATTAGATAGTTTATCTGACGTTATAAGTTTTGGCGTAGCACCTGCGCTGATCATGTATATGTGGGTATTAAATGATGTTAGAGGGCTCGGTTGGTTGATGTCTCTAATATTTGTTATCTGCATGGCGTTGCGATTAGCCCGCTTTAATACTGTCATGAAAGATGATGAATTAGGCGCTGATGTCAAGGCGGGTTATTTTACTGGTATTCCAGCACCTGCCTCTGCAGCCCTTGCGGTGCTTCCTATGGTTTTATCATTTGAATATGGCTTTGATTTTCTTAAGGATCCAAAAATTTGTTCTGCTTATATGGCTATTATTTGCCTGTTAACAGTGAGCCGTATACCTACATTTTCATTTAAAAGCCTAAAAATTCATAAAGAACACGTAATATTCGTTCTTCTTGGTATAGCGGTCCTTGCATCACTTCTTATTACAGACCTTTGGTTGACGGTATCTTTTGTCGGAATGACTTATATTATTTCCATTCCAACAATAGCAATACTTACTTATCGTAAAAAAGATTAACCTATTCTGCGGTCTGCATCTCAAATTTTCCAGAAAGGGGTTTTAAATTTGATTCCCTATATTTCTTTGAATATTTGACACGTAATGCAAGCATGCATGGGGTGAGTAATAAAGTTAGAACAGTAGCAAATAGAAGTCCAAAGGAGAGAGCAATAGCAAGGTCTACCCAGAAAGCGCCAAATGGTGCGCCAACCTCGACTTTACGGCCAGCAAAATCAATGTTGACCATAAACACCATTGGCAGTAGTCCAACTATTGTTGTGAGTGTTGTGAGCATCACGGGTCTCAGACGTTGTGCCACGGTTTGGACTATTGCCTTGTATGCATCCATACCACCTTCTTTTAGCCGGGCATAGGTATCGATAAGTACAATGTTGTTATTAACTACAATTCCAGCTAAGGAAATAATACCTACTCCAGTCATAATAATTTGGAACGTACGACCTGTGATCATTATGCCAAGGAGCACTCCGGCAGTAGAGAGTAAAACTGCAAATAGAATGAGACCGGAGTGATAAAAACTATTAAATTGTGTTACTAGTATTATAGCCATCAAAAATAGTGCCATATAGAAAGCCTTTACCAAAAATTCTGTCGATTTCTGCTGCTCTTCATCTGTTCCAGCAAATTTAACTTCCACTCGATTATCAAATTCTTGGTCTTCAATCCACTTACTCAAAGCAACAGAAATATTATTGCGCTGCCTAATATCGGCAACATTAGCAGTAATTTCATATGATGTTTTCGTGTCAATTCTTTCAATTGTATTAATTCTTGGTTTTGCTACACGTTTTACGAAGTTTCCTATGGGAACTTGTCCATCTTTAGTTTGAACTCTAACTTCATCTAATTGAGAAATATTGCGGTATTCTTCGGGAAAACGAATACGAATATCTACTTCATCGTCAGCATCATCCGGTCGATACTCACCAACCTTAATTCCATTTGTAACCAGCTGGATAACACTTCCAACATTTGTGATATCAGTTCCAAAAATTCCTGCTAGAGCTCGATCAACTTCCAGTTCCCATTGAATGCCCGGAAGTGGGAGAGTGTTTTGAAGATCGGTTAATCCATCAATATTATCTTCCATATGGTCGTATATAGAGTTTACGATGGGGATTAGCCTATCAAGACTATCTGACTTTAGTTCTAATTGAAGATCTTTTCCTTGAGAAGGGCCGCTTGCGGGCAAAACATATTCCACAATTACTCCGGGAAGTGTATCAGTCTGCTGACGTAAATCTGCAATGATACTATTTACCTTAGGTCTAACATCCCAGTTTGTAAAATTAATAAACAATGTCCCAACAACATCTTCTGCTTTACCTGATGAACTATCGGCCCGTGCAGAAGTAGTTGATTGAAAGTTTCTTACGTATGGATTAACTTTAACGATACTGGAAACCTGGCGAACTAATACATCTCGTTCATCTAGGGATAAGTTGCCACGAGCATGAACATGAATTTCAATACTTTCGGGGTCCATCTCAGGGAAAAATACTACTGGTGTGCCAGACATAATAAAGGCAATAAAGATTATTATGATAGTAGCTATAATCGAGCAAGAAAACCTAAGGGGGCGGCGTATGATGCGATCTACAAGACGAACATATGCACCTGTAGGTCCTTTTAGGTCCCTTATTTCAAAATTTCCTGCGGCCATTTGGGATACATTTGTCCCTACACCCACGGCTTTTTTTCCAATGATGCTCCCAAGGGTTGGCATAAAAATCAAGGCCATCAAAAAAGATGAAGATAGAGTGAATATCAGGGTAAGCGGTAAAAACCCCATAAATTCGCCTGGCATTCCTGGCCAAAATAATAGAGGTAGGAACGCTGCAAGCGTAGTGGCTGTTGATGCAGCAATGGGCCATGCCATGCGTTGGGCTGCCTGTCGGTAGGCTTCCTTCTTATCTAAACCTTCTTGCATTTTTCGGTCTGCGTACTCTGTAACCACTATTGCCCCATCCACCAGAAGGCCGACGGATAAAATAAGTCCAAACATTACTACCTGATTAATACTCATGCCAACAGCATTCATCATAAAGATAGCTAGAAGAAAAGAGCCAGGTATTGAAACCGCAACAAGAAAAGCGGTTCTTTCGCCAAGAGCAATAATCATTGCAATTGACACCAGAAGGATTGCAGAGATTATACTATTTTGTAAGCTTGATACACTATCCTGAACACTCTTTGACTTTTCACCTACAAAATCATACTGAACTCCTTCTGGCCATAACTCAGAAGAACGCCTTACAATTTCTCGAATAATAGCATCGGTTAAGATTACATTTTCACCTGTACGCTTACTCACACCGAGTGATACAGCCGGTTGATCATTAAAACGAGCGTAGCTAGTTGCGTCTTTAAATGAACGCCTGATAGTGGCAACATCACCAACTGTGACTAAGCTATTTCCAGATGCTTTAAGTGGGATATCATAAACATCTTTTGCAGTTTCAAAAATACCAGGAATTTTTACGGAAAAACGACCGTTTCCATTATCAATTGAACCTGCAGCGATAAGTCGATTATTGTTAGTAAATACTGTGTAAAGTTCAGAATAAGAGAGATTAAACATTTCTAGTTTAAGGGGGTCTATAATAATTTCTAGCAGGTCTTGTCTTGCTCCAGAGACTTCTGCCTTTAAAATAGAAGGGACACTTTCAAGGTCATCCCTAAGACGTCTTGCAATCGTATACATCACTCGATCTGGTGCAGAACCATATAAAACTACATTTAGAATAGGGAATTCACTGATGTTCACTTCTTGAACTGTTGGTTCTCTTGTCTCAGCAGGAAATTCTGAGCGGGCTTTAGCAACCTGTTCCCGAACATCCAGAAGAGCAAGGTCGAGATCACTACCAGCATTGAATTCAATTATAACACTGGCACCACCTTCGCGACCAATACCTCTGATCATTTTGATACCCTCAATTTTACGAAGAGTTGTTTCCAACGGCTTTACCAGTAATCGAGTTGAATCTTCAGGTGATATACCATCATGAACTAAACTTACATATATGGTTGGAATGGTAATGTCAGGCTCAGCTTCTTTTGGAGTCGAAATATAGGCGAAGGTTCCACCGATAAAAATAAGTCCAAGGCACAATAAAACAACTCGGTAATGTTCAATAGCTGCATTAATAATACTATTCATTGTTCATCCAATTTTTAAGGTGCTGGGTTTATTTCAAGAACTGTTTTTACAAACTCGCCTGCGGCAACAAATTCATGCCCCTTAGTAATAATTTTATAATGACTAGGAACTCCCGTTATCCAAATACCATTTTCATGGTTCCCTAGTATTTCCGCCTCTTTGAATTGTACTTGATTTTTGACGTTTACAACGCGCACTCCTACAAGTCCCTTATCATTTAATACTAGTGTTGCCGGGGATATTTTTTGTGCCTGAGTTTCATCGCCTTGTAAAAACAACTCAGCTGTAATTCCATCACGAATATCATAGTTTGGATTGGGAACTTCAAGTTCAATCCGAAAGGTCCTTGTATTTACATCAGCAATAGATGAAATATAGCTAATTTTACCATCAAGGCGTCTTCCCCCTTGGAGAACAGCGTGAGCTTTGGCACCAATTTTCGTTTGTGAAATTAGTTTTTCTGAAATATCAGCAACAACTAAAAAAGGATTTTCTTCCATAATAATAGCGCAGACTTCCCCTACCTTCATGTAATCACCTACTTCGATCAAACGATCATTAATAATACCATCAAAAGGAGCTTTAATTTCTGTATTGTCTAATTCTATTTTTGTTCGGGTTGAGCGTGCAACCGCAGCATCTAGGGTTGCTTTGGCAGCTGAGTGGTTTGTTTCAGAACGATGACCTTGTGAAAAAAGTTTTTTAGAGGCTTCATATTCAAGCTCTCTCTGATTAACAAGAGCGATCGATTCATCATAGTTTGCTTGACGGTCCTCAACATCGACACGACAAATAGTGTCACCCAAATACACACGAGTACCTTTTTCGATTGGTAGTTCAGTGATACGACCCTTTATTTGACTTTTTAAACTCACAGTACGTTTTGAAGCAGTGTAACCTCGAAGAACAATATCCTTTGAATATGGCTCAGCGACAGCATTAATAACACTCACCGTCATCATTGGTCGGTCCTTATTTACAGAAGAAATTAAATTACTTATTTCATTATCGTCACTTGGAAAAATAATGCCTGAAATGAGTACAAGTATAATACCAACTGTGATGAATAGAGCCGTTCTGTAAGATTTGTTCATAATATTATAGTTCTCTTAAGCTATTGTAATATTTGTTCATTTTATACGGTGGTTTAATAAAATTAGATTTTATCATGTATTTTGTAAATTTGACTAATAAACTCTGCTAACTAAATACTTCATACATTATAAATGTAATAGCTGTAAACATATAGATAAATATATTAATAAAATAAGGAAGCCTCTATTGTTATTATAGGGGCTTCCCCTAGGATAAAGATGTTTAACTTTATGAAGAATAATACATTTCAAACTCTATTGGGTGCGGCGTCATATCTAATTTTTGAATGTCTTCGCGCTTGAGGCTTATATAGGCATCAATTTGATCATCGCTAAATACATCACCTTTTTTGAGAAATTCGCGATCAGTATCAAGAGCATCCAACGCTTCGGCTAGAGACGCAGCAACGCGAGGGACTTGTTTAAGCTCTTCAGGGGGAAGTGCATAAAGATCTTTATCCATAGCGTCACCTGGATGTATTTTATTCTCAATACCATCAATACCGGCCATCATAAGAGCTGAGAATGAAAGATAAGGGTTCGCTGTTGGGTCGGGAAACCGAACCTCAACACGCTTGCCGTTTGGATTGGATGAGTAAGGTATTCGACAAGATGCAGAACGATTGCGGGCTGAGTATGCAAGAAGAACAGGCGCTTCAAACCCAGGCACAAGTCGCTTGTAACTATTTGTAGACGGATTTGTAAAGGCATTCAGAGCCTTTGCATGTTTAATGATTCCCCCGATGTAATACAGACATGTTTCTGAGAGGTCTGCATAGCCGTTACCTGCGAATAATGGCTTTCCATCTTTCCAAATTGACATATGAACGTGCATTCCTGAACCATTATCCTGAGCGATTGGTTTTGGCATAAAAGTTGCAGTTTTTCCGTAGGCGCGTGCCACTTGATGTGTGATATATTTATAAAGTTGAACACGCTCTGCTGTTTCAACTAGGGTTCCATATGTTAACCCTAGTTCATGTTGGGAAGGTGCAACTTCTTGATGATGTTTATCCATTGGTAGACCGCATTCTTTCATGAGACTTACCATTTCACTGCGAATATCTTGACAGCGATCATGTGGTTCTAAGGCAAAGTAGTTGCCCGTAATTCCCGCACGGTGGGCTTTATTGCCGCCTTCTACATGGTGACCAGATTTTGTAGGCGTTTGTTCATCTTCAAGGGAGTATCCAGCACTTGCGTAATCAACATTATATTTAACATCGTCAAACATAAAAAATTCTGGCTCTGGTCCGAAAAAAGCTGTGTCACCAATACCTGTAAACTTTAGATAACTCTCAGCTCGCTGAGCGGTGGAGCGCGGGTCACGACCATAACCTTCACCAGTTGCAGGTTCAGCAATTGAACAAAAAATTGCAATAGTAGGTTGATCATAAAAAGGATCAAGTATTGCTGTCGATGGATCAAGCTTAAGGATCATGTCGCTATCATTAATAGATTTCCATCCTGGCACTGAGGAGCCATCAAACATAACTCCCTCATCGAACATATCTTCGTCGACAATGTCGGCACACATACTGAGGTGGTACATTTTACCCTTTGGGTCTGTGAAACGAAGATCCACATATTCGATTTCCTCTTCTTTAATTAGATCGAGAACTTTTTTTACATCTGACATTTTTTTTCCTAGTTATTATAAATATTAATGAGGTTAATTTTTATTGTTAAATTGCTTCTTCGCCGGTCTCACCAGTTCGAATACGAATTGCTTCTTCTATGTTACTTATGAATATTTTTCCGTCGCCGATGCGCCCAGTTTTTGCTGCTTGCTGAATTGCCTCGACAGCCCGTTCAACAAGGTTATCTTGAATAATAATTTCTATTTTTACCTTGGGTAAAAAGTCAACTAACCAACTGAGCTACACCCGCCACGGGAATGCAAAGTGGAGCACTTGTAGGATTTCACAGCCTTAGCGTCAAGTGGCATAATCTAAAAACTTATTTTTTTTGCTTTTCATATAAATTTCAATATTTTAGCATTTGCCTAATTTTTAGGCGTAATATGGTTTTAAATTAAGCACTTCGCTCGCCATTAAGCACCAGAAAACTTAGAAACTTTATATTTTTCAATATTTATAAAAGTTGGCACGGTTTGTGCGTGTATACTATGTGTGTTCAAAG
>CAJQRG010000018.1 GCA_905612225.1 Emcibacteraceae bacterium
GATGGAAAAGTAATTGAAATAAGTCATTTATTATCTCCTTATGGTGTAAAGATATTCTCATCTGCGGGGCTTAAACTAGAGGAGCCGGTGGAAGATGGGAATACATTTATAGAAAATTCAGAGATAAAATCAAAATCTGCTTCTAGGGAGTCAGGGCTCGTTGCTCTAGCCGACGACAGTGGACTTGTTGTTCCTTCACTAGGAGGAATTCCGGGAATACATTCGGCTAGATATGCATATAATCCATGGAGCGAGGAGCGTGACTTTAAATACGCAATGGATAAATTAAACATTGAGATTGGGAATAAAGATCGGAGTGCTTATTTTGTTTGTGCTTTATCCCTTGCCTGGCCTGATGGACATATTGAAACCTTCGAAGGTGAGGTGCATGGTAAATTAACATGGCCTGTTAGGGGTAATAATGGCTTTGGCTACGATCCAATGTTTATTGCTAATGGCTTTGATCAAACATTTGGTGAAATGGATCCGGTTAGCAAACATAGTATTAGTCATCGCGCTAAAGCCTTTGAGAAATTGATAGATGCATGCTTTAAACCCGAATAGTATCTCTGTTTATGTACATTGGCCTTTTTGCATCGCTAAGTGTCCTTATTGTGATTTTAACAGCCACGTACGTGAAACGGTTGATGAGGGTAAGATGGCGGCTGCTCTAACGACTGAGATAGATTACTACGCAAGGCTTGTTGGAGCACGTTCGGTTAAAAGTGTTTTTTTTGGTGGCGGCACCCCATCGCTAATGTCAGCAACAACGGTTGATGCTGTAATTAATAGATTATCTAAACGTTTCTCCATTAACGATGATGTCGAGATTACTCTTGAAGCCAATCCAACTAGTGTTGAGGCAGGAAAGTTTGACGATTTTTCTAAGGCTGGAGTTAACCGAGTATCACTTGGTATACAGGCCCTTAATACCCGGGACCTTATTGCTTTGGGCCGAGAGCACTCGTTAAAAGAGGCATTTGAAGCTATTGAGCTTTCACAAAAATACTTTAAGAGATCCAATTTTGATTTAATATATGCGCGTATGGGCCAAAGTGTATCTGATTGGCAAAAAGAACTTCATCAGGCACTGAAAATAGCAAATGGCCATTTATCGCTTTATCAACTCACGATTGAACCAGGAACGCCCTTTTATGGCCAATTCCGCAGTGGAAAGATCATAATACCAGATGAAGATACGGCTGCTGAGATGTATGATTTGACAAATCAAATTTGTGAAAACTTCGGTTATAAAATATACGAAGTTTCTAATTATGCGAGGGTAGGAGAACAAAGTAAACATAATCTAACCTATTGGAAATACTCAGATTATATTGGTATTGGTGCTGGAGCACATGGACGAATTACACTGGCTGGTCAGACATTTGCCACTATGCAATATAAAAAACCTGAAACCTGGTTGAAGGCGGTTCAAATGAATGGTAATGCAACAAAGGTGATGGAGAACCTTAGTCAAAAGGCAATGGCGGAAGAAATGATAATGATGGGTCTTCGTTTGACAGATGGCGTCGCTTACAGTGATTTTAAAAACCGTATAGGAGCTGATATTGAGAAATTTATTGCGGTGGATAGTTTGAATTTATTAAAATCTCAGGGTTTTGTTTCTGGAGAAACTCCTGATAGGATCCAATTAACAAAGAAGGGGCGTCCCCTTTTAAACCAAATACTGGGTCAAATTTTGGCGTAAAATCCATAGGAATTTCAACATACAGTGTTTTTTCTTCTTGGACAAAACTTTTTGGTGCAGGCTCTATTTTTACAAATGAACCTGATTTTACTTCGTAAACTGCAAGGCCACGCTCTGAGAGCCCTGATTGATGAAAACGAAATATACCGTCAACTCCATTAAAACCATTTGGATTTGTTAATATGATATTTGAAAATTTTGGTGCGTGCTGGTTTCGAACAATATTTGCGATTAAAGCCATAGCATCGTAACCAAGACTAAAGAGGCGAGGTGGTTTACTAAAAAAAGATTCTTCATAACGAGTAATAAACTCTTTTGTAATGTCATCTTCGGGAGCTGCAAACCATCCTCCCTGTAATTGAGGCTCTCTGAATAGCATCGGATCCTGCCAAAGGCCGGTTCCTAAAACTTTTACTTCGGCCAAATCGATTTCATAATAAGACAGAAGAGGTGCTATTGAGCCCAGCATAGCTCCGCCTTCCGGTAATAATATAGCATCGAAATTTACATGGCCGAGTGTTTCTAAATTCTTAATTTCATCTATATACTCTTGCCCTAAATCATCATTGGGACCCAGAGACCGAAGGAAGGCCATTTCATCAATAAATTCCTGTCGTCGGAAATCATAATTAGCAATGCTCTTAACGGGATCATCAAGCAGTGAAGCATCGTTGGGATAAGTTTCTAGGGCAACAAGCTCATTAAACTGTGTTGCAACAAGTGGCTCAAGTATACTCATAATTCTACCACCATAGAGGGTGTCAGGAATGAGGGCTGAAAATTTCTTATATTGTTGATTTGAAGCATATTTAATGATGCGGCTAACTTGTTCTTCTGGCCTAAAACTTAAAAGGTAAACGCCATCACCGGCTACGTCCTGATCCGTAGAAAACCCTATGATTTTTATATTTGCTTTTTTAGCGATAGGGTGTGCCGCCTTAATACTTTCAGAAAAGAGAGGTCCAATGATAATATCTACATTGTTATTTATTAAATAATTTGTAGCCCGCATGGCTCCTTCAGAGGTTCCTTCTGTGTCAGCAGGGATGAGTTCAAGTCTTTGATCCTTTGAATCAAATAATGCAAGGATTGCTGCATTGAGTAATGCTTGGCCAATATTTGCAGTATCACCGCTGAGTGGTAGCATAATACCTATATTAATCTTAAGGCGCGAAGGCTGGTTATCAATTTCACTTGACTGTTCTTCCACTGTGGTGGTGATCACACTTCGTCTCCAGAAAGATTTTTGATCAAGTTCTGGCGCTGGGCGTACACTATTAGCAATAACAGTGGGTGGAGCGTTTTCTTCCGGACCACAGGATGCTAAAGTAATTGTAGATACTATAATAAGGCTTAAAAGAACGAATTTTTTTTGAAGCAACACTGGTCATCCTATTTTCATTGCGAATTCAATATTTTATTAGTTATACCAAACGAATTCAGATAGGCTAGCACTGAATTATGGCAATGGTATGGAATTCAATAAAAAAATGAGAATAGATGTAAAAAAATCGTTTGATAAGGGTCTTTATGTTGCTGCAACACCGATTGGAAACTTAGGTGATATTTCAAGAAGAGCCCTTGATCTCTTTGCATCTGCAGATTTTATAATTTGTGAAGATAA
Source organism: Emcibacteraceae bacterium (assembly GCA_905612225.1). Lineage (GTDB taxonomy): Bacteria > Pseudomonadota > Alphaproteobacteria > Sphingomonadales > Emcibacteraceae > Pseudemcibacter. The sequence continues at coordinate 3,333 of CAJQRG010000018.1, forward strand.
ACGTGTCAGCGGTAAACTTCTTTCATATTATGAAATTAAAACTCCAATGATTTCTTATCATGATCATAACTCTCAAGCGGTAATGCCAAAATTGATTGATGCACTTAAAGCAGGGAAAACGCTAGCTCTTATAACTGATGCAGGTACACCACTTATCTCTGACCCTGGCTATAAGTTAGTTAATGAATGCCGTAATCAAGGAATAATGGTCACTAGCCTTCCTGGTGCATCTGCTATCTTATGCGCCCTTACATGTGCAGGGATGGCGACGGATAAATTCTTTTTCTCTGGCTTCCTGCCTTCAAAAACTGTTGCACGAAAGAAAGAAATAAATAAACTTTCTACAGTTCCGGCTACCTTAGTATATTTTGAGTCTCCAAAAAGACTTTTAGCTTCATTGAAAGACTTGAGAGAAGTTTTGGGAAACCGTAATGCAGCTGTTTGTCGTGAACTCACGAAACTTTATGAAGAGGTCAAAAAAGATAATCTAGATAACTTAATTGCACATTATGAGAGCCTGCAAACTCCAAAAGGTGAGATTGTTCTTTTGATCGAACAGGGGGAAGAAAAACAACTAGTTAATGACCTTGATAGTGCGCTTGTTGATGCTCTTAAAAAGCTGTCAGTTAAAGAAGCCGTTGCTGCTGTAACCTATATGACGGGAAAAAAACGAAAAGAAGTTTACAAAAGGGCTTTAGAACTCTCGGATAATTGTTAGATACAATGGGTTAGACCTGAAATTTTAAGACAATAATAATAAGGTAGGCAATGAAAAGTAGAGGTTTGAAATTATGATGGGTCCTGCAAGATATTTGGCAGTTAATATCATAATTGTGTGGTTAGTATGATCCTGACATTAGATAAAAAAATTGAATTTTTAAAAAATGTTGGTGAGATCCAAGGGGATGAAATTAATATTGCAGAAACGGCTTTGATACTAGCAAGTCTAGACCGCCCTGGTGTTTCCATGCAAAAATATCATCATCACTTTGAAACCTTAAACCTCGATATTGCAAGGGATGGAAATAATGCCAGCACCGCAAAAGAGAGAGCTAAAGTACTCACAAAGGTGATGTATACGCGTCACGAATATAAGGGTGATGAAAAGTTTTATAATGATCTTCAAAATATAAATTTGATGTCAGTGATTGATAGGCGTCTTGGACTTCCTATAAGCCTGGGTATATTATACATCCATGCAGGACTCTCCCAAGGCTGGAACGTAGAAGGAGTTAATTTTCCGGCTCATTTTCTAATTCGTGTTTATGGGACAAGTGATCAGATTATTTTGGATCCTTTTCATAAGGGAAAAATAATGGATGCTTATGACCTTCGGAAGTTAGTTGTTACTATTTCTGGTGGCAATCAAAATCTAGAGCAACGGCATCACGCACAATTGGGTAAGAGGGAAATTTTAGTAAGGCTACTTAATAATATTAAAATAAGGTGCCTTAATGTTAGTGATTTCGACCTAGCTATAAATGCATTACAAAGAACTATTTATATTGATCCAGGAAATGTTAAACATAGGTTTGAACTTGGAATGCTTCAGGTCCATACTGAAAGGGCTGAAAAAGGAAAAAAGAACCTTCAGGATTGTCTTGATTTATTAGATAATGATATAAATGATATAAATGGTAAAAATGAGAATATGAAAAAACATATTCTTAGAACACTAAAAGAAATTCGCTCCTACAATAAGCAGAATGTTTTTGAACTTATTAATGGCGATATAGATAAAGGTGATTAATTAATGAGTTTGAACGTAGCACTACAAATGGACCCGATAGAAAAGATTGATATTAATGGTGACAGCACCTTTAGTATGGGACTTGAAGCGCAAAAGAGGGGATATAAACTTTATCATTACCTTGTTGATGACATGTCTTTTCTTAATGGTAAAGTAAAAGCTTATGCAAGGCCGCTGATTTTAAGTCGTGATTTAGGAAACTACTTTAAGGTGGAGAAAACTCAATGTATCGATTTAGGGACTGATATTGATGTAATTCTTATGCGTCAGGATCCTCCATTCCATATGGGTTATATCACAGCAACGCATATTCTTGAACATATTCATCCAAAAACACTTGTCGTTAACGACCCCGCATCAGTTCGAAATGCACCAGAAAAAATTTTTCTAACCCGTTTTCCTGATCTCATGCCCCCGACATTGATTACATCAAATAATGAAGATGTACGTTCGTTTAGACAGGAATATGGTGATATTATAGTTAAGCCTCTTTATGGTAACGGGGGTGCGGGAGTTTTTAGAATTACCAAAGATGATCAAAATCTTTCTAGCCTTATTGAAATGTTTCAAGAATTTTATCCTGAACCATTCATTGTTCAAAAATACCTTCCTGATGTAAGAAAAGGTGATAAACGGATCATTCTTGTTGATGGAAAACCAGTGGGAGCTATTAACAGGGTGCCAGGAAAGGGAGAGGTTCGTTCAAATATGCATGTAGGTGGGAAAGCACTTAAAACAATAATTAGTAAGCGTGAGTATGAAATTTGCGAAGCTATAGGTCCCGTCCTCAAGGAGCAGGGACAAATTTTTGTAGGCATCGACGTCATTGGTGACTATCTGACCGAAATCAATGTTACATCACCAACAGGAATTCAAGAAATAAAACGTTTTGATGGCACAGACACTGCCGCACTTATTTGGGATGCGATCGAAGCTAAACTCTAAATTAATTTAAAGTAAAATAGGGATGTTTTTATTTCCACGTTAATATTTTTTTAGGGCTTAGAAACCACGGTGGTACAATAGCGGGTATATTTGATAGTGGAAGAATTTCTTCTGGTAAATCTATCCCGAGTATATCAATCATAAAATTGCGACGGTTTTGGCAGCGATTATAACATTCAGGATGTTTATGCTTAAGAGCTGAGCGTAATTCTTCGTCAGCTATCACTATACCATCCTCCATACGAGTAGAGCCATAAACTGTTGATGAGGGAATAACATCAACTTGAAACATCATCCCCGATCGGACGGAGATTTCTGAACCTTCATAGATGGGTGAACTTACCCACTCATCAAGGTGAATAAGGTGTCCAGCATTTAAAAATATACCAAATTTTTCATAAGGTAGAACATCATAAATAGCTTTATGGAGAGTATCGCCAACTGTACCAATTTTCATTTTACTAAACCAGTCAGTCATTGCTTCAAAATAGGGACCAGCAAAATTATTAATATAGTCGCGTGCCTCCAAAGGAAGATCATTCTCATCTTCTGCAACCCAACCAGCTCGACAAATGTTACTGCCCCAATAGCAAACGTTAAAAGAAAAAACATCGCCTTTTTTTAGTGTTCGCCCCTGCGGGCCACAGAGACCAGGAAGCTCACCACTAGCAAATGTTGGATGACAGCCGAGTGGCTCACCATCCCATTGAATAAATTTAGCTATTTCATGGTCAGTCATGCCATCACGCATTCCAAATAGAATTCGCTTTGCAGCTTCTGAAGTTTTTATGTTAGAGTATTCAAATATGGCAATTTCATCAACGGATACTTTGCTTCTAAAGCCGTGGCCTGGATGCATAAACATATCAGTAGCATTAGTGACATTTATATAACCACAGATACTTCTGGTTGCATCTGCAATAAAGCTTGGAATGTCAAGGGCGTGATTGCCGGAAAGATCTTCCTTTTTATCAAAATATTTCCAACCTACGGCACCAACCTTTGAGGTTGTAGTCATGCCCTCACTAGATAAAATATTAGATAAAGTCCTACTTTTGTTACGGTCTTGATCTAGTAGAGAAAAGGGTTGATAAAGTTCGGCTCGAATATCTCCACTTTTGTAAAGTGGACTGTGGGGTAGGTAACCTTCACACTCATTACCTATTAAAATTAAGGGCGTTTCACTTTCGCTTATAATTAGTAGTGCTTCTTCAAAACGTGGATCTATATTACAGGTCCACGTTAGGTTTGCAAAATGTTCACGATCTCCATATATCAGAAGATGGCTATAGCCACGAATCTTCATTTCATTTTTAATAGATGAAAGCCGGTCTTGAAACTCTAGTAATGAAATACTTTGAGGTTTTTTGCCAAGACCAAAATTAGGCCATTCAGTTTCACTTAATGTTATTTTTTTCATTTAACTCGTTATTTCCTCAACTGCACGGTGTGCTTGTTTTATAGCTTCCTTAGTATTTGCCGCTGCAGCTGAATCAGAATTAGCTATATGAATGTTGCCAAACGGTTGGCGGCCAATAACCCATGGTTTATTTTCTTCAGTAAATTTTTCACCCCAAGTAAGATCGTTACTATAAGAATATCCGTGGGGCCAGCGATTTACAGTAATAGCTTCAATATCACGGTCTGCATCAAAACCTTCACTGCTAAGTGCTTGTGTTAGTTGGTCTTTTACGTGGCCTTCATACTCCTCAAACGTTGTAGTGAGAATTTGTGTTCGTCCCGCTCTCCATTGATCTGCTCCAGTAATATCTGTAAATAAAGGGACATGACACATATGAACTATCATAGGTTCATCGGGTGTTTGCGAACGCTTGTAATCACCAAGTGAAACAGGATATGCGAGCTCAGCTTGTTTATAAAAACCGCCAGTAAAATAAACAAAACTAGTTTTTAGTTTATCAAAAGCTTTCCAGTTATTAATCAAGACTTTAGTGTAGACGAGGGGTATTTTAACATTAAACGCGAGACCAGTTTTTTGTTTCTCTGACATTTCAGGGCAGATGTAAGGAATTGCACTATTATAGCAAGCCATGATACATTTTTTACCCCTAACTTTATGGGGTTTTCCGTCCCTGACGTATGTTATATCAGCACCGGACCCATCATCTGTATTCACAACATGAACAACTGTGCTGTTAAGCCGGATATTTACATTTTGATCGGCTTGATCAATTTTAGAATAATCGGCTTTTGCTGTTACCACATCCTCCATAGTTGTTCCTGGTACTGCTTCAGGGATCATTTTTCGAACAAGAAGACGAGCTATTGAAGCATTTCCATCCGGGAAATGAAAAATATAAGGGTCCACGCCACGGCCTGTCTTTATGGGAAGAGTATGATCAACTCCTGGAATTCCTCCATCATAATATTGTACAGAGGTCGTGGGTACTTCTTCCATGTCTACACACCAGAAACTCATGCCCCAGTGTTGATATATATTAATTACCTGTTCATCAACTTTAGCATAATCACGAAGGAAACTTGAATATCCGGTTTTACTGAGAATTTTAAATTTATCTTCAATAGAAGTTCCTTCCATATAGTCTATTTTTTCAGTTTGAACTCTTATGAAATCGGCACGTGCTTGTTTAGTTAGGGGTGCTTCAGCAGCAAAATCTTCCCATTTTTTTTCACCATATCCGGTCACATGTTTAGTCTCTCCAAAGTTTTTTTCATCAAAGACGATTGAAAAACCCATACCGCGTTTTGAATATAAATCTTGTTCAAATGCGCTGTAAAACTTATTTAGATCGATTCCAATATCCTTAAGAAGATCAAGCGCCTCTTGAGAATAGGAAGAAGGGGTATCTATGGCTTCAGTGCCACCGTATCCTATGCGAATGTCGTCTCCATACTTAAATTCATTTCGTTTAGCGTGACCACCAAAGTCATCATGGTTATCAAGGACTAGAATTTTAGCATCAGGATTTTTCTGACGGTAAAAATACGCAGATGAAAGTCCACTTAAACCTCCCCCAACAATTACTAAATCGTATTCAGCATCAATGGTTTCTGTGACCCATTCTTCGCCCATAACCCGTGCGTGCATATTTTCCCATGATCCATCATGGCTTCCACGCAATCCGTTCTTGGCTGGTGGATAGTAATCTTTATCCAATGCGAACTGTGAATTTTTTATAACAGGCTCTGCAACTCCGCAGGACGCAATCCATGGTGTCAATAATGTTGCACCTATAGCAACTTGCGTGCCGTTTAAAAAGTCACGTCGGGTAATGTCTTTTTTCATAATATTTTCTCCATTTAAAGATGCTGGCCACGGTATGTGTTGTAGATAAAAAATACAAGTGTAATTTAAGAGAAAATTAGTTAATTTTACTCAGTAGTTAGGATTGTTAAGATGAATAAATCACCGGAAATAATTCTTTACAAAGTAAATCGCCGTCATTCATTCCGTGGTTAGTAAAAGGGGGAGAACATGGGCCTGGCCGGGATATATATCTTGCATCATCTCCTATGAGGCGCAATGAAAATGCTCGACGTCTTGTTTGCGCGCTATTACCTCTTGATCCATGAAGGGTTTTATAGTTAAAGGCAATAACGTCACCTGGTTTCATTTCCCATTCAGAAATATGGTATTTTTCAGGACGGCTATCTGGATCTGGCACGGGCAAATACTCCTCTGATTTTGGAAAAAAACCGTCACCTGATGACCATCTCTCAGGAAGAATAGGCTTATTCCATTTATGCGAGCCGGAAACGCAGCGAAGTGCCGAATCCTTAACGGGATCTAAAGGACACCAAAAACTAACTGTTTGGCTTCCTTCAACAAAAAAATAAGGACTGTCTTGGTGCCAGGGCGTCGCCATTTCTGTCCCTGGCTCCTTAACAAGCACATGCTCATGAAAAACTTGAACCTGTTTAGAGTTCATCAATTGGGCGGCAACTATTGCTGCATTTGAATTGGTAATTGCATCAACAAACTCTGGTATTCGCTGCCAGTTACAGTAATCACCAAAAAAACCACCCTGTTCACCCTTAATTATATATTCGTGATGATCGGGTCCAGGATCCTTCATATTACGCTCAATACCTTTGCGAAGAACGTCTACCCAGTCTATAAAAAGATCTTTAATTAACACGACACCATTACGTTCAAAATCATCTATTATTGTTTGTGATATTTTCAATTGTTTTTTTGCCTTTTTTACTGTTAATGTCCTACCCAATAGTATCACTATAATTGAAGAGGTATAAATGAGCAAAGTTATTGATGTTGCAACAACTAAACATGTTTTGTATAGCTCTTATTATCTATTTAACCTTGGAGATAAGGAAGGCTGTCTAGACCGGGTCAATGAGTTACCAGAAAATGTTAAAAATGAAGTGTGCGGTGATAATGCTGTACATATATTTAATTTATAATAAGAAAGAATACCAATGACTGTAATTGATATCCACACTCATGCCTACACTCCTGAATGGTACGAAATTATGCGTGAACATGGTGGGGAATATAATATTCAGAAGCGCCCAGACGGAAAAGAAGAAATATTTAAAAAAAATACTCCTGTAGCATTCCCACAGCCGGGTCATTTTGATTATGACCTTCGTATTAAACAAATGGATGATACCGGCATTGATATTTCTATTGTCTCGTTAACTTGCCCAAATGTATATTGGGGAGGAGAGGTTATTAGCTGTGCTGCTGCCTTGGCATCAAACAATAATATGGCTGAAGCACAAAATAATTTTCCAGATAGAATACGTTGGTATACATCTCTACCTTGGGAATACCCAGATAAAGCGGTTAAGGAACTTGAGCGCACATTAGCCCTTGGCGCCTGCGGAGTTATGGTTTTGGCCAATATAGCTGGCCGAAGCCTTACCGATCCTTTTTTTGCTCCTATTTGGCAGGCAATTGATGACAAAGGGCTTCCAGTTCTAGTCCACCCAACTGATCCACCTGGGGCTTTGGATATGGATATGGGGTCCTATGACCTCAGCTGGTCCGTTGGGTTTATGTTTGATACGACGCTCGCTTTTACTCGGATGATTTTTGATGGATTTTTTGATAAATATCCAAATATTAAGATGATAGCTTCACACGGCGGCGGCGCCCTTCCTTATCTTGTAGGGCGTTTTGAAAAGGGTGATGAGGTTGAACTTGAGGAACGCCGTATGATGAAAAGAAGTCCGACCGACTATCTTAAACATATTTATTATGATTGTATTAATTATGATGCTCGCGCCATGCAATATCTCATGTCTATCGTTGGCCCTGAACGAGTTATGTTCGGTACCGACTGGCCCCATCAGGTATTTGATACTAAAGGCGCTATGGCCCACACCGCGGATTTGTCAGATACTGAGTGTAAAGCGGTAAGATCAAAAACTGCAATGAAGGTCTTTAACATATAGAACTTAAACTTTAGAGATGGTTTTTATGAAACTCTCATCAATATCATTTACAGATTGAGCTCCAAGTAGGATCATATCTCGCACAATACTGTCGCGAATTAATTCAACTGCGTGGATTGCACCTTCCTTCCCTCCTGCGGCTAGGCCATATAAATAAGGTCTAGCAAAACTTACTGCGTTTGCCCCCATAGCAAGTGCTTTTAAGACGTCAGTGCCTCGTCTTATTCCGCCGTCGACGATAAGCTCTGTTTTGTCTGATACTACGTTCCTTATGGCTGGAAGACAGGAAATAGGAGCGGGTGAGGTGTCAAGCTGCCGCCCTCCATGATTGGATATGGATATAGCATTAAATCCAATTTTCTCTGCGTGTAATGCATCATCGGCGCGCACTACTCCTTTGAGTATTGATGGGCCGTTCCATTCACCTAAAAGCCATTCTACATCCGCCCAACTAAAACTAGCGTCCATTTGATCTTTAATAAAGTTGTTTAAAGATAACGCAGATGTAGCATTATCTAAGTTTGCATAAGTTATTTGCGGGCTAAATAAGTAATCTCTAACCCAACCGGGCGCCTTTAGGCCTTCCCACATTTGTTTTGGGCCTATTTTTGGTGGAATGGTAAAACCATTCTTTGGATCACGTTCACGGTTTCCAGCGATAGGTAAGTCTACGGTTAAGAATAGGGCCGTAAAGCCGGCAGCCTTTGCACGCTTTAACATGTCCCTTACTAAACCTCTATCTTTCCAAATATAAAGTTGAAACCATTTTGGGGTTTTTATTAGTGCACCAATTTCTTCAATGCTGACTGAGGAGAGTGTGGCAAGACTATAGATGGTACCAACCTTCTCGGCTGCAATAGCTGGGCCGATCTCTCCTACAGTATGAAATAAGCGGTTTCCGGCTGATGGAGAGAGAATAAATGGTACGTCAATTTTTTCACCAAGCAAAGTAGTTGATGTATCGGGATTATCAACTCCTGAAAGAACTTTATAAAATAACTCATAATTATCAAAGGCACTTGTATTTTTCAATAAAGTTTTTTCATCGTCAGCGCCACCGTCTATATAGTCAAACACCATTTTATGGGCTCGGGATTTTGCCGCTTTACGGAGGTCTTCTATATTAATGCAGTTTTTTAATTTCATCTAAATACACTACTTCCATAGTTGGTCACCTGCAAGCACTTCAAATTTTTTGGTAATTTTAAACTCTGCTAGTTGATTTATTATACTAGCCTTATTTTTGTACTAATAATTCATAACTTTTTAAACGACTTTCAAAATCATGTGTTACGGTAAGAAAGGCAAACTCATTTGTTTTCCAGTAGGCTTTAAGCTTTTCCATTCTTGCAGCACATTTTTTAGGAGAACCAATTATAAAACTTTCTTTAAGTAAGTTGAAATATCTGTGTTCAGAATCTGAAAACTGTTTTATCTTATCAATAGCCTGATCAGGGTTTACCCAAGGTTCATTTCGACCATGACTTTGCTGTGAAGTTTTTTTGTAAAGTTGAGGGCCTGCTATATATTCAGCTTCTTCGGTTGTATCTGCACAATAAGCACCAATAGCAATCATAACCTTTGGTTCGAATTGGTGACCAGCCTTTTCAAATGCAGATAAATATTCTTCGATAATATTATACTTTTGTCCTGTGGGCGCTACAAATAAACCAAGTGATAAATTATAACCCAAGTAACCTGCAAGTGCAGCACTTCCGCCGCTTGTACCGAGCATCCACAGTTCAGGATTGTATGCTTCATATGGTGAAACCCTTACATTATTAAAGGGATGATGTTTTTCTATACTTCCTTCTAGAAAATTTTTAAGGTCAAGAGCTTGCCGTGAGTAAATTTCGCCGTGAGTGGGATCTGCAGGATAAGCTAATGCCTGACTTGCAAGACCATCACCGCCAGGCGCACGACCGATGCCAAGGTCAATTCGATCTGGGAATAAGGTTGATAATAAACGGAACTGTTCGGCAATCATGTAAGGACTGTAGTGGGAAATCATAACGCCACCGCTTCCTATACGCATATTTTTTGTAATAGATGCGATATGGCTAATCATCGTGCCTGGATTAGGACCTGAAAAATACGTTGTATTATGATGTTCGGCGAACCAATAACGCTTGTATCCTGCCTGTTCACATGCTTTTGCTAATTCTCCACTAAGTTGCGGAGCAGGACGATTATCTTCGGACCCATTCTGGATTGGTAATTGGTCTATTACTGTTAATTCATACGTCAAGTTATCATCCGTGAATTATTTTATTAGAGTTTATAATATGTTTAGGTAACATAATTATTATTCTAATAGTGTAAAATAATAATTATGTTAAAATAGAATTTATTGATGCTTATATTTTCGGGGTGGAAAATTGAAAAAAATACTATTTATCGTTTTTATAAATATATTTTGTAATATTTTTATACAAAACTCTGTGGCATTCGATAATTGGAATATTCTTACTATTGTACCCGATGATCACTCGAAAAGAACAATGGGGGCTTATGGCGATGCCCAGGCGATAACTCCTAACCTTGATCATTTAGCTTCTGAGGGTGTTCGTTTTAATAATGCTTATGCTGCGGCACCAGTTTGTTCACCCAGCCGCGCTGCATTTTGGAGTGGAAAATATCCTAGTCAAGTTGGCGTTAATGATTTTTTGATGCCCAACAATAAATATTTAGATCGTGGAATGGATACATCTGCAGTTTTGTGGCCTGAGGTTCTAAAAAAGAACGGTTATAAAACTGGATTAATAGGTAAATGGCATCTGGGTGTAGCAGAAGAAAGGCACCCCCTAAACCGTGGATTTGACTACTTTGTCGGTTACGAGCAAGATTCAAAGGCCTTCGACCCTATGTTTGATATTAATGGCGATATTAGAGAGGTAAAGGGTCACACGTCTAATATTGTTGTTAAACATGCCAAAGAATTTTTAAATAAAAACAAAGATAATAAATTTTCTCTAACCCTAATGTTTCGTGAACCTCAAAGGCCCTGGAATGCAGTACCTCAAGAAGACTTAGATGCTGTAGCACATATTGATCCTTTAGTTCCAGAGATCCAGGGTGTTGATATTGATTGGCTTAAGGATATTACACGTAATAATTATGCGGCCGTCCATGCACTTGATCGTGCGATTGGTGAAGTACTTAAAGAACTAGATAGGCTTGGTATTGCAGATAAAACAATTGTGATTTATGCAGGCGATCACGGCATGCTAATTGGTCATCACGGCTACTTTGGACGAGGTGCTGTGGGTGCAATCGTGGGTGATAAGGTGATTGGCAGCGAAAACATTGCTAATCTTTATGATGAAGCCATTAAAATACCAATGCTTGTGCGTTGGCCAGGCGAAGTTATAAAAAATTCGGTAGTTGAGGCAGCGGTTTCTAATGTTGATCTATACCCCACTATTATAACTATGGCTGGCTTAGACCTTCCGTTTGGACACAAGACTGAAGGCAGAGATTTAATTCCGCTTATAAAGGGAGGTATAGAAGGTAATCCTAAGCCTATTTTTGCCCAATATAATATGGAAAATTTTGGCATAGCAGAGTTGCGAATGGTAAGGGTGGGTAATTGGAAGCTGGTTAAGCGCTTCGGACTGTCTGCAAATCCAATTCTTGTTGATGAACTTTACGATTTAAACTCTGATCCCTCAGAGAACAATAATTTAATTAGTCATCCCGACCATCAAATTAGAAGGCTAGAATTAAATATGTATTTACAAAACTGGATGATAAAAATTAAAGATCCGGCTTTATAAGAATTTCTTTTTTTATTTTTGAAAGCTTTTTTATCTCAAACTCTCGCTTTGTTGCAGTACTTCTATTTTTAAAAATTTCCGTATGCATTAATTTAAGTGGCGCACGCCCTCGAGTATACTTAGCCCCATTTCCACTAATGTGGTCGGCAATGCGCTTTTCAATATTTTTAGTGATCCCAGTATAATAACTGTTATCTTTACATTTTAATATATAGACATACCAATCTGACATTTTCATTCTTCCTCGCAGGTGTTATAGTTTAGTTTATATATATTTTTATATTTTTATATTTTTAAAGCAGGGTTTATGACTTCAACACTTTTAACGTTATCAGCATTTCCAGAACCGGATGTGTTTTATAAAGATTATTGGAATAAAAAACCATTTGTGGTTAGGAGCGGTGTTCCTAGTTCTATACTGAATAACCTAATCACCGCGGATGAGCTTGCAGGGTTATCTCTTGAGGATGATATTCGTTCCCGAATTGTTCAGACGGCTGGTTGGGTTTGTGAGTATGGGCCATTCAAAGAAAACAAATTTTCCACCCTCGGTGAAAGAAACTGGAGCCTTCTTGTTCAAGATGTTGAAAAAAATCACCCTAAGACTAAAACAATCATTGAATTTTTCAATTTTTCACCATGCTGGTTAATGGATGATGTGATGGTCAGTTATTCAACACCGGGTGGTGGTGTTGGGCCGCACCTTGATAGCTATCATGTTTTTTTGGTTCAAGGTGCTGGAAAAAGGCGTTGGAAAATAGGATGTGATAGGCTTTCGAATGGCAAATACATTAATGGTATTGATCTTAAGGTCCTTGCTGAGGATTTTTCTGGTAATGAGATAGAGATGAACTTTGGAGATGTTTTATATGTGCCACCATACTTTGCGCATGCTGGGGTAACGATGGAGGAAAGTTTAACCTACTCAATTGGATTTTTAGGCCCCTCTATTTCAGAATTATTGACTGATTATGGACATTTTATTGAAGAAAAAAATGTATTAAACAAAAGGTATGATGGTGAAGATTTAAATTATGCTTCAGCTGGTGAAGAGATGTCTATGGAGGAAGTGGAAAATTTTCGCGGCTCTCTCAAAGATATATTGGATAATAAATTTTTCGAGCTTTGGCTGAGAAGTTATTTTAAAAATGATGACTAATTATCTTCAAATAGCATAGCTAGTTGATCAGTTATAGCACCTCCCAGTTGATCAGCATCCATTATAGTAATAGCATTTTTATAGTACCTTGTCACATCATGACCAATCCCAATAGCTAGTAGCTTTACGGGGGACTTAGTTTCAATAACTTCAATAACATGGCGCAAGTGATCTTCAAGGTAGTTGGCACTATTTGTAGACAGTGTACTATCATCAACAGGTGCTCCATCGGAGATTACCATAAGAATTCGGCGCTCTTCTGGTCGAGTAATTAAGCGGCTATGAGCCCAAAGCAGGCTTTCGCCATCAATGTTTTCCTTTAGTAGTCCCTCACGTAACATAAGACCGAGGTTGTTTCTGCTCCGGCGTAATGGGCTATCAGCAGATTTATATATGATATGGCGCAGATCGTTGAGTCTTCCAGGTTTGTCAGGCTTACCATCTTCCGTCCATTTGATCCGTGACTTTCCCCCCTTCCATGCTTTAGTGGTAAAACCTAAAATCTCAACCCTTACACCACAACGTTCTAACGTGCGTGCTAATATATCGGCGCACATAGCTGCTATTGATATGGGACGCCCACGCATTGAACCAGAATTATCAATAAGTAATGTGACTACAGTATCCTTAAATTTGCTATCATTTTCTGCTTTGAATGAAAGGGGATGCATTGGGTTTGTAGCTACTCGCGTTAAGCGAGCTGTATCGAGAATTCCTTCCTCTAAATCAAATTCCCATGACCTAGTTTGTTTAGCCATTAAAAGACGTTGAAGTCGATTGGCTAACTTTGAAACCATACCTTGGAGGTGGTAAAGTTGCTGGTCCAGTTTTTTTCTTAGCTCTAACAATTCTTCTGGATCACAAAGATCTTCAGCTGCGATATATTCATCTGTGTCACGGCAATAAACTTTATAACCTGGCCCCATAGAGTAGAGGCCTAAGGGGTCATTATCATTGCGCTGAGGCGTGGCATTCTCATTTTGGGCCTGTTTGAGCGTTTCTATCAGTTCTTCGGCTGACATCTCACTATTTTGGTCTCCATCAGTATTCTCATCGACGTCTTCTTCCGAAGTTTGGCCACTTTCATCAGTGCTGTCATCGCTTTCATTTTCTGTGTCCTGTTCTGAAAAATCATCATTATCAGTTTGATCATTAAGGTCGTTACTATTATCGGGTTCATTATCCGCATCATATTCGCGAGTGAGATCAAGATCAGCAAGTACCTGACGACTAAGGAGTGAAAATTTTCCCTGATTATCAATATTTTCAATTAATTGATCAAGGCTTTTGCCTGCTTTTCTTTCTATTTCAACCCTGAGGGTTTTGATAATTTTTTTAACTGCTTCTGGAGGCTGCTCGTGAGTGAGGCGTTCACGAACAAGTAACCTAAGAACATCTGGTAACGGTGATTTGTCAATACCGTTATCATCTTCAATAGTGTGTTCTTTATAATATTTTTCCATTTTAGCTTTGAGGTTTTTTGCAACACCCTTCATTTTATTACTACCAATAGCTTCAATCCGAGCGTCTTCAATTACATTAAAAACTTGTCTTGCGAGGTCCTCCTTTGGCATATATTTATTATGTAAATTTTTATTATGAAAACGTCTGTGCAATGAAAAGCTGTCACCCTTTCCACGAAGTTCTGTGATTTCATTATGCGACATACCCGTATAAACCATAGGCAAGCGAAGTTGACCTGGCATTAGTGATGGTGCAGTTCCAAAACTTATGTCTATTTCTGAATCATTAGCCAATGCGCGAACAGTAGATGATACAGCACGCTTAAAGTCTTCTAAATTATTTAGCTTATTATTGCTCAAACGTTTAACCTATTTAAATATCTGTCTTCTGGATAACCGAAGCGCCTAAAAGTTCTTCAGCAAAGCAGCGTTGATAATATTCAGAAATTATGGGGCGTTCTAGCTCGTCACACTTATTAAGAAAGGAGAGGCGAAACGAGAAGGCCAGATCTTTAAAAATTTCATAATTTTCTGCCCAAGTGAGTACTGTCCGAGGTGACATAACCGTTGAAATATCACCGTTAATAAAGCCTTTGCGACTTAGGTCGGCAACTTGTACCATTTGTTTAATAATCTTTTGGTCACCCTTATTTTTCATTAGGGGCATTTTGGCAGCTATAATATTTTCTTCCTGCTCATGTGGAAGGTAATTAAGGGTCGCCACAATTGACCAACGGTCCATTTGACCCTGATTGATCTGTTGGGTCCCATGATAAAGTCCGGTGGTATCACCCAGACCGATGGTGTTAGTAGTTGAAAAAAGGCGAAATGCAGGATGGGGTTTGATCACTCTGTTTTGATCAAGTAGTGTTAGTTTCCCAGCCACCTCAAGAACTCTCTGTATGACAAACATTACGTCTGGACGACCAGCATCATATTCATCAAAAACCAGTGCTGTAGAGCTTTGCAAGGCCCACGGAAGTATACCTTCCTTAAACTCTGTTACTTGCACTCCGTCTTTTAAGATGATGGCATCTTTACCAATTAAATCAATGCGGCTGATGTGGCTATCAAGATTGATACGCAAGCAAGGCCAGTTAAGACGAGCGGCAACTTGCTCAATGTGGGTGGATTTACCTGTGCCATGATAGCCCTGTATCATTACACGGCGATTATGTGTAAAGCCAGCTAGTATTGCAAGTGTGGTATCATGATCAAATATATAACTATCATCTATTTCAGGCACGTGTTCGGTTGGCTCTGAAAAACCATGAATTTTAATATCTGAATCTAGGCCAAATACCTCTTTAGCATTTAAAAGTTTATCCGGAGTACCGGATTCTATTTTGTTGGTCGCCGTCATTATTCTACTCACTTGATTGGAAAGTTAACTAAAAATCATTTTATTTCAGTATTTTAAGGGACTTTTCTTTTTTTTGATCACAGGAATATACACTCTTAGATCAAGATATTGATAGGGAAGACAATGTTTGACAAGTATTTTATATTCTTTTTTTATTTCTTTCGTTTGTTAACTTATAATTAGGCTTATTATCTTGTAACAACATACTCATTAAAGCATAATTAAGAATATTAATCCTCATTAGAAAGCATGCCGATGACTGTAAAGGAAAGAATTGAATTAAAAGTTAATAAGGCTATCGATTGTGAAGTTTTGGAAGTAATTGATGAATCCCATAAACATGCTGGGCACGTAGGAGCTCGCCCTGAAGGGGAAACCCATTTTCATATCAACATGGTATCTTCAGATCTAAATGGTAAAAGCAGGGTTGCAAGACAGAGAATGGTTTATAAAGTTCTTGCCGACGAGCTTGCGGGCCCAGTTCATGCTTTATCCCTTAATTTAAAGGCGTCGGCTGACTAAAAACCCGGATTAAAATAAAAAAGTCAACATCAGTGGAACTGTTAAAAAAGTTATAATTGTTGTAGTAAAAATTAAACTTGCTACCTCATCGGGATTTCGATTGTATTTTGAAGCGAGTAAATAACTGAAGACAGCCACTGGCATAGACATTTGCATAATCAATACGTTCCTCTCTATTCCCTCCAAACCAAAATAACTCGCTGTGGCTATACCTATGCTCATACCTAAAACTATTTTTAAAATTCCTATAGAAATAATTTTTTTAAACTTTATTACTTTTAAAGTAGCTAGAGATGCACCGAGGGTAAGCAGCATTAGAGGAATAGTTAATCCAGCAAGTAGTTTTGTAGTATTCATAATCCATGTTGGGGGAGCTATATTGTTAAGAATAAAAAATAAAGCTGCAGCAATGCCCCATAAAAATGTAATTCTAAATAAAGCCACTAAGTTCATATTACCGTGCGAAATATAAAGGGCTACTGTAAATTGATAAAGGGTGCCGACAGCAAAATATGCAATGGCTAGGGACATACCAGGTTGCCCAAAAGCAAATAAACAGAGTGGAATACCCATATTGCCGCAGTTAGATGACGATAGGGAGATAATATATCCACGTTTTGGTAGACCAGTAATAAAAACAAATAAAGTTGATAGAGTAAGCATTATTGCTATGGCACTGGCAGAAGCTAGCATAAAGTAATACATGGATTCTAAATTCTGTCCAAGATCAAGGATGCCAACAAAAACTAAACAGGGCGCACCAAAGTTCATATTCAGTCTTGTTACAAAATCAGTTGGAAAATCGTACCCTAATCTCACCCACGTATAACCAGCAAGGGCAAGAAATAAAACTGGAGAAATAACATTAAAAAGTTCT
>CAJQRG010000019.1 GCA_905612225.1 Emcibacteraceae bacterium
TGCAATTTTATACCTACTATTTGTAGCTAAGCAAATCTTCGAATTTATCATTAAGTATTGGGTATTTTTGCCAATCCTCATGATCAAAATGCCACCATTCGTTATGAACAACACTAAACCCCTCTGCTTCCACTGTAGTTCTAAGTAAATCTCGATGCCATCTTTCAAGTGTTGTGCCACCAAGGTACTGAGGATAGGAACGGTCGGACATTTCATCATAAGTTCCAACCATTTTTATAACTAAACCTGTGTCTAAGTCATAAAGGGTAAGGTCGACAGCACTACCCATATTATGTTTTGACCCACCTTCTGGATCTGCAACGAAATTTCGTTCGGCACCTTCCGTTGCATCCCAAAAAATTTTAGTAACATACCAAGGTCGATATGTGTCATGAATGAGCATACCAAAACCCAATTCATTAAGACGTTTATTAGCCCTATTAAGAGCCATTAGAGCCGGCCTTTGAAAAAAACTTTTTGGAAGAGAATAAGTAGCTACGTTAAGAAAATTATTTTTTGTAGCATAGCGGATATCTAATTTTACATTTTCAAGTACCGTAGTTACATCAACAAGGTCCGATTCAAAAAATTCACCAAATTGTTGAGGGGGATCTGCATTTAGAGCTATTTTAGTATACTCCTCAATGCTCTTATCTAGATCAACTTTGAATGTTTCACCATTACCGGGCTCTATAAAATTTCTTGAGTAAGCCTTATCACCTAACATAACAGCAACGGCCTTACCACTCTCATTAACTTGAAAAGAAAATGAAATAAATTTCGATGTAAAGGCTAATGATGAAGTTTGGATTAGTTTCCAAATTTCTAAATTTTCAATATTTATACCGTCAGCTGGGGGGTTAAAGAGAACTTCCAAGTGTCCCCCATTTTCACGAAAAAGAATTTTTTCATTTTCATAATTATATTCCCCATAATATAATTCCCAATGCTTAGGGGCCGGAAGGGGTTTTTTAACAACTTCCACTTGAGCTGATGCAAGGGGACCAATCATCAGAGTTATTAAAATAATAAAAATATTATGAACCATATATAATATTCCCTGTTTTATAAAAACATAATTATATCGTTTTTAGTCACGATTGTTTGTTATCCAATTGTTAGCTTTGATTTGAATATTTTCTATATCTTCACGCTTCATGTAATTAGTCACTCGCCACATAAATTTACGTGCTTTTTCAAAGCCCCCGTCCTCAGCAAGGATAAACCAGTAATATGAACCAGTTAAATCATAATCAGTACCACGAGCATTTATCTTCATAGTACCAATATTTCCTTGTGATATTGGATGACCTTGCAGGGCTGCTTTCATAAACCAATTATAAGCCAAAATATCATTACGGGGGACAGAGTGTCCCATTGCATACATTATTGCCAAATAGTATTGTGCCAACATATGGCCATTCTCAGCTTCAGTTTTCAAGTCAAGGTATGCTTCATCGTAACGGTATTCATCGTAAGCAACCTTACCAGTTTCATAGCTGGCATTTGCCGACATAAATGGCGTTACAACACCAATAATGAGACCAATTTGTAAAAATTTTACGATTTTAGTTTTAAAAATCATTGTTTCACCTAATAGTTAAAAGTATTCATAGAGTAGCATTAAGGCCATTGGCGCTTCAGGGTGACCGTTATCTGCAGCTTTCTGAAACCATTCTCCGGCTTTCACATCACTTTGTTTAACCCCATGGCCATTTTCGTACATAATTCCCAAATTAAATTGCGCGTTTCTATCACCGCCATCTGCAGCTATAGTAAATTCTTTAAACGCTATGCCATAAAGGGCCTGAGAATAGGCTATTTCGCCCTTATTATTATCAGCGTGAGCTGAAGTAAAATTTAGAATAGATAACATTAAGATTACTGTTGAAAATTTTATAATTATTTTTCCCTATAAATAAACTTGTCCAACTTTAAGTTATAGTTAACGATCTACTTTTTCAATAATAATCAGACAAGTACTTTAAAAAGTTCCTTGTAGTGAAACTCTTAGCTCTATAGGTCTTCTATTAAATTTTTCTTGGCGTTCTTTAAGGTCAGAAAATCTGATGTGATCATTGTATATATAATATTTAGAGCTTCCACGATTTTTAGTAAGGCCCTCACCCTCAATCCGCAGTTTATATTTTGAAAAGATTGTTTTTTCTGCAAATATTTTAATATTAGCTGCAGGACTGTTGGGCCAATAATAAGTTATATAATGTCGGGAACTATCACTTCTTGCGCTAAAGTCAAAACCGTAAGTAACTTTGTATGCTGATATGTCATGACGGAAATTAATATCTACTCGATGGTCAGAATGGCGGTCGAAATTTCGCATCAAACCAGTAAATTGATCTTTCGTTCGCCTACGCTCATATATATAGTTAATACTTAGTGTAGCATCAGGAACTCCTATAAACCCTAACCGTAAATTGCTTTTTAGTTTTACACCATAGCCCTTGGCTGTTGGGATATTTCCTGACTTTGCGGAGTAACTATTACCAGTATCATCAACGTAATCACGCAGTGCCCTAGTCGGAGGTAGAGCAAAAAAATTATCCACTCCAATTGGATTGTTCTTAGCATCAACGTACATAGTAAAATCAGTTGAGGAAATATGGTCCGAATACTTACGGTAAAACAGCTCGCCTTCAAAGGATCCCTTATCATTTAAAAGGCGGTGTTCAAAGGTAACGGCAAAATCCCAAGTTTGTTCAGGGCGGATTTTAGTATTACCTTCTCTATATAACAATTCTTGAGGGTCAAAACGTGTAACAAAATTATTAAAATTTAATTGACTTACTTTTTTTTCAAGTAAAATTCTAAGTTGATCCTGGGAGGATAAATCATAGCGAAAGTTCACTCTTGGCTTTAAGTATGTAAAACTTGTATTTCGCCGATCAACCCTACCACCTTGTAGTATATTATCAGCAACTATTTTAGAAAACTCAGAAGTCAGCGAACTTTGCAAAGTGATGGATGGTGATATATTATAGCTGTGGTTGGCAAAAATTTCATAACGGTTTTCCTTTATTTTAACATTGTCACTGCTATCTAGGAAAAGATTACTCGTAATGTTAGAGCGGTCATAGTTTTTGAAAACTTTATCAAATTTATTAATTGCCACCTCTCCGCCAAATTCAATAGACTGCGCAGCAGTAAGTTTTTTAGTGAGTGATGCGCGAATGATCCCCTCGCTACGATCTTCATCTGTAATATCCCGAGTATATTCGTATTTATCAGCACTTTTACCTTTGAAACGAAATACTGTTTGATCGAGTTTACTTTGATTAATGACAAATAAAGTTTTCAAAGCTCCTAAATATTCTAAATTTTTAGAATAGTCACCACCAACTTCCCATTTATTATCATCACGATCAGTATTCCAAAATATAGGTCTTAAAGTATCGCTGGTTTTGTCCCTATATTCCTTACCGTTTACTCCGTTTGGTTCATAAAGACCATTTAAACGAAGGCGACCACCATCTTTAAATTCATATTCAATATTGGTATTTAATTTATGACCAAAACGGTCAAAATTTCCTTTAAGTGTTTGTTGAGACTGAAGTAAGTTGGTTGGGCCATAAAATTTTTCATTGCCAGTAAAGAAAAAATCATTGTTCTGCCGCTCATAACTAAGTGTGTAATCTAGCTCTCCTGCTGACCCACTGTGAGAAACAAGAAATTCGGGAACAAAATTATGGTTTACTGTATATTCCCCCTTTACCTTCCAAAACGTAGTCGACGTTGAGACCCCCTCGAGCATTATTATATTTATTACAAGCCCCTGACTTTGAACATCAAGACCACTAGCTGCTCCTCGGATCAGTTCGACTCTTTCAACTTGAGTTGCTGAAACTCTAGAAAGAGTATCATTAATATTATTAGCTTTACCGGCGAGACGTTTACCATCCATCAATATCTGATCCCCGCCAGAACCAAACCCCCTTTGACCTCCGCCTCCGCTATATGCGGCCCTTCGGGCTTGCTGTTGATTTTTATTAAGAATATCAGGAACGCCTGGCACTGCCATTAACATATCTAAAAGGGTTACAGGGTTGAAACTATCAAAGTAATTTTGATCGTAAATAACCACAGATGAACTCGAAGCTCTATCCTCAGCAGCAAATACTGTCACAGTCATATAAGTTGAGAGCATTAAAGCAGCTAAAATATAAATTTTCATGTAACTTATCAATAATTGAAGAAATGGTTCAAACGGATATAGACAAACTAGACTTGTAAATCAATGGTATATTACATTGTACGTAAAATATATTTAGAACGTACCTTGGATTGAAATTTCCAATTCTCTTGGTACCGTAGTTTGTCTTTTTTCACGTGAGGAAAGGCTATTAATGCGTATGTGATCTGAATAAATATATCGGGACGAAGTCCCCCGTTTTTGAGTTAACTGTTTAGCGTCAATTCTGACCTTAATACCATCAAAAATATTATATTCTGCAAAAACGCTGACATTTGCCTGAGGATTATAGGGTTGGTAATATCTTATGTCATGGTTTGCACCATTACTGCTGAATGAAACACGACCACCATAAGACAGGCCGAAGTTAGTTAGGTCATGACGATAATTCAAATCCCATATATGATCTGATGAACGTGAAAAAGAACGTTCTAGGCGTGTAAATTGATCAATAATCTTTGATTTCTCAAATGTATATTTAGCACTGAGCACTGCATCCTTTAGACCGACAGAACCAAGGCGGTAACTACCTTTAAGATTAAAGCCATATGAACTCGCCTTCCCAACATTTCCAGATTTAGAAATAAACCCTGACCCCGTGTCCTTTATGTATGAGCGGACAGCAGTGTTGGGTGGCAAAGCAAAGAAAGCCTCTCTTCCAACAGATGTGAAACCTAAATCAACATACTTAGTAAAATCAGTTCGGACAATCTTATCGGTAAAATTGCGGTAAAATCCTTCAATTTCTATAGAGCCACCATCATTTGCAAAACGATGCTCGTATGCAGTTAAAAATTCCCAAATTTGCTCAGGCCTGATGTTCGTATTCCCATACTTAAACTCTTCTGTTCTTTGATCGTAACGTGTAACGAAGCTATTGAAGTTTAGTTGACTTACTTTTTTCTCAATAGTTGCCCGAATTTGATTGCGGGGGGTTACATCATAACGGAGATTTATACGTGGTTTAATATAAGTAAAACTAGTATTGCGACGGCTTATAGCTGCATCTGGCAGCACATTATCCGCAATAATCTGAGAAAATTCTGTGGTAAGGCTACTTTGTAGAACTAATGAATTCGATATGTTAAACGTATGATTAGCAAAAACTTCATAACGATTTTCTTTAATTTTAACGTTATCGGCAGCAACAGTAGCATATGGATTCGAAGCTAATACGCGATTTTTGCTATCAAAACTTTTATTAAAAGCATTAAACGCAGCCTCCCCACCCAACTCAATAGTTTGCGAAGTATTAAGAGTTTTTGAAATTGACGCACGAAGTATTTTTTCTTTTTTTATTTCAACAGTTCTTTCAACAGTATAAATAAATGGAGCAGTACTGATATCCTGACTACGGTTTACAGATTGGTCATCTTTACTTCTATTGGCCACAAATACAGCTTTAAAACGACCAATTTTACCAAAATTTTTAGTATAATCTCCACCAAACTCCCACTGCCCTTGATCTTCTTTGTTTCTCCATAAAAGGTTAGATGCACTGTTGCCTGTCCGCACACGTCCTTGATCATAATTCTGATCGCCAGTTTTAAACAACCCGTTTAAGCGCAAAACTGCACTGTCTTCAAAATTATAAGTAAGGTTCGAGTTGAAGTTTAAACTTTTTTGTAGGAATGTGGTTCCAATAATTCTATCGCCGGTTTTTAAGTCTGAGGTATCATAAAATTGATTTTTTTCTGTGTTAAAACTTTTATTACTTGCGCGCTCAGCACTAAATACATAATCGAGTTTATTTTTTGAACCGCTGTGGGATAATAAAAATTCCAACCCGGGGGAATGTCCCTGCTTTGTTTCAGAGGTAATATTCCAAAAAGTTGTAGATTTAGGTGCCCCTTCAGAGAGGAGTATATTAATTACCAGACCCTGACTTTGAACATCCAAACCACCTGCAGCACCTCTGATCAATTCTATTTTTTCCACAGAAATAGCTGAAATCCGCCCAAGGGTGTCATTAATATTGTTACTTTTACCCGCAAGACGCTTGCCATCAATAAGAATTTGATCACCCCCTGAACCAAATCCTCGTGATCCACGACTTTGACCACCTCCTCCATTACCCTGACGACTGGCATTAAGAATTTCAGGTGCACCTGGCACACGCTGAAGCATGTCGAGAAGAGTTACGGGAGCATAAAGTTCAAAAAACTGTTTTTCGTAAGTAACAATTGATGCATCACTGGTTGTCTTTGTTGTTTGCGCTGCAAAAGAGGGATTAATGAAAAAGTTAGCGGTAAATAAAACTTGTAAAATTATATTTTTTTTACTTAGTATAGTTTTAGTTAATAGGCCAGGCAGCATTATTGTAATTCCATATTATAAAACAAAAGAGAATGTTATATTGTACTAATGCTAATAGCTCTAAAACACAATACTTAATGACTGTTATTATACGTAATTATTCATAAAACCCTGCACAATTATTATCTATTAAAATAATAAAAAAAGAGACAGTACTTTTACGTACCGATAGACCATGTTGGATTTTATAATCGTAAATTTTCTAAGTTAAATAATATGTCAAATATAGCTTTATAGTTTTTTATTAAAATATATTTTACTTTGTAAATCAAAACATCACTATTAGTATCTAAAGAGCGAATATACATAGATATTTATGAGGATAATATGCTGCAAAAATTCATGAAAAAAATACTCATTTTAATTTCCTTGTATTTAGTTTTATCAATTCCAGTTTTCTCAAGAGATTTAGACGAAAAAGAACTAGACGCTTTTGTTAAAACTGCGATGGAGCGTTTTAAAATACCTGGTATCGCAATTGGCATAATAAAAGATAATAAAATACGCCATCTAAAGGGTTACGGTGTCAGAGATATTAACCAAAACGAATTAATTGATGCAGATACTATGTATTCTATTGCTTCGAATAGTAAAGCTTTTACCGCCTCAGCTATAGCTATCCTCGTTGATGATGGCGTAATTAATTGGGATGACAAGGTAATTGATTACCTTCCCAACTTCAGAATGATGGATCCCTGGATAACAGCAGAGTTCACAATACGTGATTTATTAACACATAGAAGCGGCCTAGGTCTCGGTGCCGGTGATTTGATGTTCTGGCCTTCGACGGGTGTGACGAGAGAAGAAATAGTAAAAAATGTTCGATATCTTAAAATGGTTAGTGGTTTTAGAGCGAAGTACGCATACGATAACACCCTTTATGTGGTTGCCGGTGAAGTAATCTCTGCTGCAAGCGATATGTCTTATGAAGACTTTGTGCAAACCCGAATTATGAATCAACTTTCTATAAGTAATGGATGTAAGGCGGATATTACAAAAATTTCTAATAATGACAATATAGCCACCCCGCATGTAAATATAGATGGAGAGTTAAGGGTAGCAAGTCGTTTAAATAAGCCCGGTGAACCCATGGTAATTGCCGCCGCAGGAGGAATTCAGTGCAGCGCAAGAGCAATGTTGAAATGGCTTAATATCCACCTAAGCGATGGTGCTGGTCTTATTTCCAAGACGCAACATGAAGAAATGTTGTCACCACAGACAATAATTCCAGTTAGTCAAACTGATAAAAGCTGGTATGGAACCAACTTTACTGCATATGGCCTTGGGTTTAGGTTAAAGGACTATCATGGCATTAAACATGTTTCCCACACTGGAGGTTTACTTGGCATGTTAACCTATGTGGTAATGATCCCCGACCAAAACCTGGGAGTTGTGGTTTTAACCAATCAAGAGAACGGTTCTGCTATGCGTGCGATTATGGAAAATATTCTTCAGGTATACCTTGATACAGGAAATGTTGACTGGGCTGATAGATTTGCAAAAATTCGTGAACAAAATATTGCACGTGCCACTAAAAAAGTTAAGGAAGAACAAAAAAGTAATCAACCAAAGTCAGTGTTGCCACTTGAGGATTATACAGGTCTTTATCGGGATAAGTGGTTCGGGGATGTTAGTATTTCGATGAAAGGCAACTTACTTTATTTCACAGCACAGAAATCGCTAAAACTTAGAGGACCCCTTAACCTATTTAAGTTTAATACATTTAAAGTAAGGTGGACTGACCGTAGCTTTAATGCAGATGCTTATGCAATTTTTAGCACAGATTTTGAAGGAAAAGTAAACGGGTTGAAAATGAAAGCCATTTCACCACTAACTGATTTTAGTTATGATTTTCATGATCTTAATTTTATTAAGGTAGCAGAGTAGGTCTTTTTTGAAAACTATTTTTTAATAGACTTATAAAATACTCTATCAGTCCTCCAATATCTCTCGTTCACTTTTGAGGTTGCGAATATAAGCTTTTTCTTGAGTAAACTTTTCTGGAAAGCGAGCTTTAAGTTTATTAATATTAGTCTCTGCCACCTGAGAAAAGTCAGTATCCAGTTCTCTAAATAACATGGCAAGATACCAAAGAAGATCACCGGCTTCTTCTTTTAAATTAACTTCATCAAAATTTCCTACCTCTGCTGCCTTCAATAGTGCTTCACTAATTTCACCGGCCTCGGTACAAAGCCCATAAATTGCATGAACTATATTACCGTTTAAGCCTTTAATAGAAAAAGCATCAATATCACCGCTAGCAACCTGTTTTCCTTTACCGTAAAAAAGACGCCTTTTTTGATTATCTAATATTTCACCCGTAGCAGAAAATCTTTCAAAGGCTTCTTTCACTTCGATTTTTGTAACTTTATCAGTATAATAATTGTTTGAGGCAGTGCGTTGACTATCGATTAAATATTTTTTCATCGTTATCCTAAATAAATTGTGATCATATTTGCATTTAATTTCGATTAAAAACCCTGGCAATCATAAAATAGCCTCTTTAATAGCTCCCAATGCAATATCTACATCAGCTTGGTTCGTCACGTGGGATGAAATACTTATGCGGAAAGCCTTTCTACCCTTCCAATAGGTCGGCCCAAACCAGGTTTTACCACTTTTTTGGACCGTAGTTATAAAATCATCAATTTTATCGTCATCCATAGTGGCAACTACTTGATTTATCACTACTTCATTGAGAATTTCAAAACCTAATTTATCTAATTCCTCTGCAGCATACTTAGCATGATTACAGGTTTTTTCTACCAAATCGTTAAATCCATCCTTACCAAGGTGCTTCAGAGCAGCCCAAATTTCAATACCCCTAGCCCTACGTGAAAGCTCAGGGGTATGATGGTTTGGTTCACGAAATAAACCCTGAACTAAATAAGCGGCTTGAACACCAAACATTTCACTAATCGCATCAGGATGACGGCAAATAGCAATTGCACTATCATGTGTTACATTCATCCATTTATGACAGTCAAGTGACCAACTATCGGCTCGCTCCATTCCACGGGTTAAAAATGAGCGAGAATGACATGCCCTTACCCAACCACCAAAAGCAGCATCAACATGCAACCATGCACCTGTATTTTCAACTAAGTTGGCAACTTCGTCAATCGGATCGAAAGCGCCGCTATTAACATTACCAGCTTGTAAAAGAACAATTGAATGATCGTCTAAAGCCGGTATTGAAGAAGGGTCAATTCTACCTTGTTCATCACAAGAAACAAATTCAAGTTCGCCTTTTCCATAACCCATGTACTGTAGGGCAATAATATTAGTTGGGTGGATTTCATCAGACATAATAAAACGGATTTTGGGTGCATTTCTAATACCGTATTGCTTAACATTATATCCTAGTTTCTTATACATACTATTTCGTGCGGTAGAAAGAGCAGTAAACCCTGCCATAGTTGCACCAGTAACAAAACTAAACCCACTATCCCTTGGCAGATTAAGAAGATCTAGAACCCAATCCCCAGCAACCTCTTCAATCTTTGCTGATGTGGGGCTCATTACACTTGGACCTGCGTTCTGATCCCAGCTAGCTGCTAGCCAATTAGCTGCAACCGCCACTGGCAGTGCTCCGCCCGTTACAAAACCATAGTAGCGCCCTCCACGCGATGAAACAACTCCTTGTTCCCCTATTTCGTTGAGCATTTTAATAACGTCTAATGCTTCTGCACCATTATTACTTAACGGTTCATCAAAACAATTAAGGTTTTTCATTGAAGCTGTGTTCGGGGTAACCGGACGAGTATCCAAACTTTCCTCAAATGTTTTAGTAGCTTGCAGTACATACTCATAAAGTGGCTGATTAGACTTCATTTTAAATTCCTCATTTTATAAATATGACTTTACTGAATAATTGCGAAATGCCAATATTAAAATACCAAAACTTAACTATTTAGATAATTTTATTCACTGAGGTAACAAATGAAAAATAAATTAAAAGAAAAGGGTCAGGACTTAGTTCAAGTTATAGTAATTTTTATTTTACTAATTTTACCTCAAAGATTTGGACAATTCGTAATTACTTTACTTGATGTTTCAGAAGTAGAACATTATCTAAATATTTTTATTCCTCTCACAGGAGCGATGATTACATATTATTTATTTATTATGTATTTTCATCAACGACTGATTAATCGCATATATAACCTAGTTTACTTAAAATACTTAGTAGTTATCTTAATTCTTTTTTGGATAATGTATGATGGGGTTACCGCCTACTATATGCAGAGTAACTTTACTTTTCTACAGAACAAAATTGGGCCACGCGATATTGTTTGGCGAGATGTACCATTTGAACAACTTCCAGAATATGTTATCTACCCAAATTTTAAATACGCATTTATGTTTTTCCTTTGTGTCAGTCGTTTTATTCTACTTACTATCCTTGCCATTAGTTTAATGAGTGATAAAGATAAGCTAATAATAAATAAGAAAAAACACCGTCAAAAATTTAAAAAAAGATCCGTTGAAGAATTAAAAGCTAACCTTCATCCATCGATTTTAAAAAGATACCAAGACGAAGAATAATAATTTGAAAAGTATAAAAAATAGCTTAATAAAACTAAAAATTAATTTTTTTAATTAAGTACTTCTGTTACCTTTTACAACGTTACGCTTGCCTGTAAACGTTTTATAACCGCCCGTTTGTTTCTTAGTGGTTGTTAACTTTACCCGTTTATTGGAAGTACTATCTTTTTTACCTTTTAGTACTATGTCTTTATTTTTATCATATTTTTTTTCGGGTCTTTCCCTAGCTTCATCATTACTCTTAACTTTACGTTTCATGGGTTTTCCCCGTAGCTTTTTCATTACAGGATCATCGCCAAAGGCATCTGAATCAAATTTATAACTATCGCGCTTAGGGTCATATTCACGTTTAGGTTTCGGAGCGAAGGAGGGTTTCTTGGAAGTTATTTTTTTTGCATACTCAGGTTTTTTTGCATACTCAGGTTTTTTGGCATGTTCTGGTTTAGAAGCGCGTCGTGGAGCCTGACTAGTTTTTTTGAACCCACCATCGGCTTTCTTATACCCACCATCATCTCTTTTAAACTCTCTACGTCTCTTTTCACCACTTTCTTTACGCCTTCCATCAGAACCTGAATCTTTTCTCCGACTACGAGGTTTATCAAATTTACCTCTGCCCCCCTTTTTAAAATCCCGAACTTCGGAGAGATCAAAATGATATTTATGATTTACATCAACATCAATTTTTATTTTTATTAAACTCTCTATTTCTCTTAATAAACGAACATCACTCGGGTCACAAAAAGAAATCGCAAGTCCAAATGCACCTGCCCTTCCCGTTCTACCAACGCGATGAACATAATTTTCCGCTTCAATTGGCAGTTCATAATTTATAACGTGTGTAATACCGTCAACATCAATTCCACGTGCTGCTACATCAGTTGCGACGAGAACTGTAGTGCGGCCTTTTCTAAAGTTTAGAAGAATTTTTTCTCTAGTTCGTTGTTTTTTATCACCATGAATGGCATCAACTCGAACTGGAGTATCGCGAAAAGCCTCTTTGAGTAAGCCACAAATATTATCGGCACCAAGTTTAGTGCGTGCAAAAATAAGGGCCTTACCAATTCCCTCGTCTTGAAGTAGTTCAATAAGTAGGTCTGTTTTATTTTTACGTCTTACATTCATCAATTTATGAGTAACTGTCTCAGCAACAAGGTTTTTGCGTTCCTGCTCAACGTATTCAGGGTTTTTTAATAAATCACCTGAAAGTCTGCGAACCTTTGCATTCATAGTAGCAGAAAACATTACCGTTTGATGGTCCTCTCGCAGGGCTGCCTGCATTTCCTTAACTTCATCAATAAAGCCCATATCGAGCATTCTATCAGCTTCATCAAGAATAAATGTATGACATTGGTCTAACCTCACCGTACCAGAGCCCATATGATCAATTAACCTGCCAGGAGTGGATATTAATATATCAACTCCATATTTAAGTTTCCGTATTTGGGGTTGATATGGCTGCCCCCCTGCAACAACAAGGCTTTTAATTGGAGTACCTCTGCTAAATGTATCAATAAATTTTCCTATTTGCATTACAAGCTCCCTGGTTGGAGCAATTATTAATACTTTCGGTTTGTTTTTTTCAGGTGCCTTATACTCTTGAAGGAGCCTATTCATGGTAGGAAGGGAAAATGCGGCGGTTTTTCCACTTCCAGTCTGAGCTATTCCCATTAGATCGACGCCACTCATAACAGGTAGAATGGCCATTTCTTGAATAGGGGTTGGTGTAATAAAACCTTCATTTTTGATAGACTTAATGATAGCCTTATCAAAACCAAAGTCATTAAAGCCAAACAAGTTTTCTTCAGGCGCAGCATCATGCGTCATTGTGTAATCCTTCGCGTTTGTTCCATATTTTATGAAACTATATTTATTTCCGCGAATGCACATGGCCCTATTTTGGGTTACTCGTGATAGTTACTAGTCACGGCTGCTCAGCGGAATTGAATTATGTAATAATCCTGTAACGGCCGCTTGATGCGCCTTTTCACTAATCAAGTCAAGCAATAACCTTTCTTATTTAAAATTGTCATGCTACAAAATAAATAATTTTTATAATAAGGAAATTTTTTATGCGTAATTTTGAATTGGAAATATTTTTTTCTGAATGGGAATTTAAAGCTAAATACCATTTAACTGCATCTGATATGGAGAGTATGTCTACAAAAGATTTACTCGCAATGGCTAGTCCAGAAGATCGTAAAATATATGAAAACTTATGGCTTGGATATACACAGACCTATGGTTTACCAGAACTTAGGTCAGAGATAGCCTCCACTTACGACCATTTAAAAGATGAAAACATTCTCTGTTTTGCTGG
This sequence comes from Emcibacteraceae bacterium, assembly GCA_905612225.1. Lineage (GTDB taxonomy): Bacteria > Pseudomonadota > Alphaproteobacteria > Sphingomonadales > Emcibacteraceae > Pseudemcibacter. Next base: position 13,389 of record CAJQRG010000019.1, read on the forward strand.
AGCTGAAGAAGGTCTTTATGTGGCAATGAAGGTAATTCTTAAAAAAGAGGATCACGCGATTGTAGTAGTTCCTAATTATCAAGCAGCTGAGACTATACCTCTTAGTATTTGCGATGTTACTGGGGTTGCTCTCCAAGCAGAAAATGACTGGGCCCTCGATATTAATGAAATCATTGCAGCTATCAGACCAAATACGAAGTTAATCTCTATTAACTTTCCAAACAATCCCACTGGTAAAATCATATCTAGTGATGAATTAAATAATCTTATAAAGCTTGCTCGTAAATTTGATATTTATATATTTAGTGACGAAGTTTACCGCGGTATAGAAACTGATGAGACTAAAAGAATGCCACAGGTAGCAGATGTTTATGAAAAAGGGCTTTCACTTAACGTAATGTCAAAAGCATATGGCCTTCCAGGTTTACGTATTGGGTGGATTGCAGGTCAGGATACCACTCTACTTGAAGAGTTTGAGCGTTTTAAACATTATTTAACTATATGTAACAGTGGACCCAGTGAAATTCTCTCACTTATTGCATTAAAAGCTCGCAATAAGATACTGATAAAAAACAATAAATTAATATTTGATAACTTAAATAAATTGGATAATTTCTTTTTAGAGTTCCCGAATACGTTTGAATGGAAAAGGCCTGATGGTGGCGCAGTAGCTTACCCAAAATATATAGGCCCTGGTTCAACGGATCAATTTTGCCAAGACTTACTGGAAGAAACTGGAATTATGATCCTACCACCACGAATTTATAAGTCTGAGCTGCTAGATACACCACAAGACCGCTTTAGAATAGGGTTCGGCCGAAGTGGAATGGATGAAATGTTGGAGGTATTTTATCACTATTTAAAGAAAAACTACTAAACAAACATCAATGGTCTTCACTAGTATTATCGGCAGTTTTGCGAATACCTTCTACATATAAGGTTAGGTAAACTTCTCCATATTCAAATTTGAAGTCGAAATCCGTTGGATTAATTGATAACTTTGCTTCAAATGCAGCGCGGTGCCCACCCCAAGGGTCATCACCCTTACCAACAAATTCAGCATCAAGGGTAACACTATTAGTAACGCCATTTAGACTAAGCTGGCCATGGATTAAACCACTTCTTTTATCTAAAATTTCTATTGATGTACTTTCAAAATGTGCTGTGGGATTATTCGTGACATTCAAGTAGTTTTCTTCTCGTATGTGCGCATCACGAGCTTCATGGTTCGAATTCACGCTGCCAACATCTACATTAACCATAACCTTTGAAGCAGCCGGGTTATTTTCATCAAAAACAAAATAACCATCAAATTTATCAAAACGACCAGAAAGCCAACTTATGCCGATATGACGTACTTTAAAATTAATGGCCGCGTGCATTCCCTCGATATCAATCTTATATTCATCACCCTTCGCAATAGAAACTGTAAGTGCTAGCATCAAATTTATAGCAATAATTAATAATTTTTTCATCTATTTTGTCCAAATTAAATATAGTTTAATTTATTTTTAAGTATCAATAACAACTTTCTGGTGCGTAAAAAAGAAATTTCGAGAAATATTCCGTATATTGAAATACCATATAACACAATTTAATTTTTAAAAAAATTTGTTAAAGTTTTTTATATAGCATTATAGTAAGCAATTAACTGTCTAAAGGTTTAAAAGTTATGAAATATATTAGTAGTATTATAATTTTATATTTATTGATTTTTCCAGCGCAATCACAAAATTTATCAACCACACCAATAGTAAAAGGTGTTTCTTGGGAGTTAGCAACTTACCGTAAAAAACATATATCAAATCTAAGTTATAAAATGGATTTGACTATTCCAGAACAGCTTGACCTTCCTATCCGAGGCATGACGGAAATTATATTTAACCTGAACAATCTCTCGCAAGACCTGCAAATTGACTTTAAAGCTTTTAAAAATCAAATTCAAACTGTTTATGCTAATGGTTCACGTCAGAAAATTAAGCATCATAACGAACATATTATTATTGATAAAAATGAACTTAAAATTGGTCAAAATAAAATAAAAATCAAATATAATGCAGGTGATGGCGCATTAAACAGATCAGCTAATTTTCTCTACACATTATTTGTGCCCGACCGTATGCGCACAAGTTTTCCGAGCTTTGATCAGCCGAATTTAAAAGCAACATTTGAACTTACACTTAAAATGCCTGAAAGCTGGGAAACTATGTCCAGCACCACCATAGCTCGAGAAACCCAAAGAAATAGAAAAAAAATAGTCCGGTTTAAAAAATCAGACAAAATGAGTACTTATTTATTTTCCTTTGTCGCTGGACGGTTCATTAAGACAAAAACAGTATTAGATGGGCTAGAAATGACAATGCTCCACCGAGAGCCCGATACTGAAAAAGTAAATCGAAACCTTAAAGAAATATTTTCCCTTCATAAAGATTCTATCAACTATATGGAAAATTACACAGGCATTAAATATCCATTCCAAAAGTTTGGCTTTGTGCTAATCTCGGATTTTCAATTTGGTGGCATGGAACATATAGGTGCTATCCAATATAGAGCCGGAAGTTTAATGCTTGATGAAAATCCTTCCACGGCTGACCTTCTCTCGAGGGCTTCGCTTATAGGCCACGAAACCTCACATATGTGGTTTGGCGACCTTGTTACAATGGATTGGTTTGATGATGTATGGACAAAAGAGGTATTTGCAAATTTCTTTGCCGCTAAAATGATCTACCCTAATTTTCCAGGAATTGATCACCAGCTTAGATCACATTTAAGACTTCATCCTGGAGCCTACGCTATAGACCGATCTGAAGGCGCAAACCCAATAAGACAGAAGTTACCTAATCTAAATGAGGCTGGAAACTTATATGGTGCAATAATTTATAATAAAGCACCAATCATGATGCAGCAGCTTGAAAAATTGCTCGGTGAAGATCTTTTTCGCGAAGGTGTGCGAGAATATTTATCAACTTATGCATTTTCAAATGCTACATGGCCAGACCTTATAAGTATTCTTGATAAACGTTCAGAAAAAGATCTTAAGGCATGGAGCGATGTTTGGGTCAATACCGCTGGGATGCCAAAATTTAATATTAAAAAATATCCTGATAAGGGTTTGATTTTAAGTCAAACTGATCCATCAAAAATGAAAAGAATTTGGTCACAAACTTTTAAAATTAAAAAGGGTAATCAAAGTTATAATGTGCCTTATCTTAAAAAAGAAATTAATCTCAATACATTTGAAAATAATCTTAATGAAAAAATTTTATTAAACTCTGATGGTATGGGCTACGGACTATTTTCAATAGAGAAAAATTTTCTAAGAAAAAACTGGGGTGACCTATCAGACCTTGAGCGAGCTTCAGCATTTGTAAAACTATACGAACAATTAATGCAAAATAATGGAACAATAAAGCCACAGGAATATATCGAATTAATTATTTGGGCTGTTGGTAGAGAAAAAAATCCATTAATAATAAACCATATAATGCGACAAACTATAGACATTTATTGGTCATTATTTAATCAAAAAAATCGATTAGATTTAGCACCGTTCCTGGAACAGGCCATTTGGAACCAAGTTGTGAATGAAGCACACAATACAGGAATAAGGCGTATTTATTTTCGTAACTATGCCAATCTTGCACTAACCCCCACTGCTCTATTTAATGTGCAGTCAGTATGGGATAAAAGTTTAAAAATAAAAAATCTTAATCTATCAACTCGTGACTATACTAACGTCGCTGCTTCCCTCGCTATTAAGCTTCCAAATTCTGCAGATCAAATAATTGGAACACAATTACTTAAAATCAAGGGCCCAGATAATAAAGCAAGATTTCAATTTATAATTCCTTCTCTATCTTCAGATCAATATATTCGAGACAATTTTTTTAATACTCTCATGAAGGCAGAAAATAGACACACAGAACCCTGGGTTCTTTCTGCACTTAGATATTTACATCATCCCTTGCGAATTGGTTTTTCCGAGATTTATCTTAAAAGAAGTTTAAATGTATTAGAAGATATACAAATTACAGGAGATATTTTTTTTCCTGGAAGGTGGCTTAATGCCACATTCAAATATTATCAAAGTGATGCTGCCGTAGCTACAGTTAATAATTTTCTTACTGAGAACCTCGATTATAATTATCAACTAAAATTAAAAATACTACAAAACTCTGATCAAATGAAGCGTGCAAATAAAATTTTAAAAAACACCCAATAAATCTAAAAGTAAATTCAATATTTAACATTAAACTTTGGACTTTACATTAAAATCAAAATCTTATAAATCTTTAAAAAAATTCAGGATACGAAATGTATGCAAAACTAAAAGACCCAATTTTCCGACTACGCAGTATTGCGCTTATTGAAGGTTTCTCATTTTTATTACTACTTTTTGTTTCCATGCCTCTTAAATACTATATGGGTATGCGTGGCTTTAGTTTTTATGTTGGAGCCCTTCACGGAGCTCTTTTTGTTATTTATATTTTTATTGCCTTAGATACTATTGCTAGGCAAAGATTAAATATAATTCAATTTATACGCGTTATAATTGCTTCTGTGATTCCATTTGGCACTTTTTTTAATGATAGTATGTTAAAAGATCTCCAAGAACCCATCACAAAGATATAACCACTTTGATAATCTATCTACTCAAACAAAACTTACGAATATAACCCCTCAATAAAAATTACGTTCCTATATTCCCTTTAAACACAAAACCTGAAACTGATGTTTCTTTTTAATTATTCCAGTTTAAAGGCGGAAAGAAAGTCTGTATAACTCATTTCTTCAATAATATTTAAGTTTCCAATATTAAGACGGCGCCGCGTAATGCTATAAGGAAGTGCATTGTTGGATATACGGTCAACAATCAACATCCATTGACCACGTTTTATGATCCCTGTATCTTCATCGACAACAGTCTTTTCATTACTATAACTAATTAAAGGAAAAATTTGTTGACTGAGACGAGTAGAAAGAAATTCAAAATCAGAAATATCCATTCTGGTAGACTTTTCTTGATCACAATTAATAAAATCAATTGCATCACGACCATTTTTACCAAATTTTATATTTTTTCTAGCAAAAAGAAGATATTCACTTTCTTTATCCATAAGTACGTCACTATTTGAGGCAAATACCCTAAAGTCTTCTTCACCACCCTTGTAACTTTTAGTTACTTTAATATTCAGAATATAACCACAAATAAGGTTAGGGTTTTCGGTGTCGTAATTATACCGCACTTCTTTTTTGGATATTATACGCCCCTGTACAACTTTAGCAGAAGTATTAGCCATATACTGATATGTATTTTGAGCCTTAACTGTAATATTACAGCAAAAAACAACAAAAATAATTAATGCAAATAAATAAGTTTTAATTATCATAATTTTATATAGCCAGTTGTTCTAATAGTTTAATTTTCAACCATAATACGTTCAGCATTTAGTGCAATTTGTAAACTTAGCATAACTGTCTCATAGTGCGGCTCCAAATCTATATCTTTTTTTATTACATCAAAAAAATAGGCTTGTTGTTTATTTATAGATTTTTCATAAGTCTTTGAAGAAAAAATATATTCTTGATCATTATGTATTACAATATTTTCCGATTTTATATAAACAAAACCTAGTGGTCCTTGAACTTTTTTAGATATATTTTCTTCCAAATTGATTTCAGGACCATAGCCGCTTTCGAAATCAAGAGTTGACCCATCACTATAGTTAATTATCATATTTGTTTTATTCGAAACGCTTACGTCAGAGTTTGTTTTTGTTCCATTAGCACAAGACTTTACCACTTTTCCACTGACGACTTGGAGCATCAGGTCTGTATAGTGTACCCCACAATCTACTAGCGGTGATAATCCCGAATTAAGTATATTAATATGGTGTTGCCAGTCTCTGCCCATACTGTGCTGATTACTTGTAATTGTTAAATGAACCGGCTTCCCAAGAAGTTTTGCGCACTCAACAAATTTTTTCCACATATCATCGTGCCTGAGGATAAAGCCAACAACAAGTTTTCTTTTATATTTACGTGCAGTTGCTATTACTAGTTTAGCATCCAAAATATTTGTAGCAAGGGGCTTTTCTACAAAAACATCCGCACCAGCCTTCAAGGCTTTTATTGAGTATGATGCGTGAGTATCAGTAAAACTTGAGATAATGACAACATCAGGATTAGTCTTAATCAGGGCTAAATAAAAGTCATCATATCGTGGAATTTCTGAAAAATATTCAGCTACTAAATTCCATTTTTTCCAATCCCTCGCCACCAGACCTACAATTTGATTGTTTTTTATAGATGCACAGGCTTTGGCGTGGGCAAAACCCATAAAACCAACACCCACAACCAATACTCGGACCATTAGATACTACTTCCTTGCGTATGCCGCTTCGACGGTATTATATTCATTAGTAAGTTCGGCGAAGCGCTCAATACTGTCTCTCCCGGGTATTTGATCAGCATCACTATTAATATTATACAGGTAACTAATCATCCCAACTAACCCTGCTTTAGGATAAATAACATTGGGTGTGCCCAAGGTCCTAACCGTATTATGTACACGGTCGAAATTAGAATTTACTTCAAATCCGCGTTGTTTATCCGTTTTACCTCGGTAGAGTTGATGTAAAGATGCGTGTTCATTTTTTGCCACCATTTCAAGTTTTCTTGCTTTGGTCAGTAAATTCGAAATATTGCCCTGCAATTCATTCTGGGCAGCAATATCGTAGAGCTTAATCCCCTGATCTGTTACTCGGGGGTCAATTATTAACTCAAAACTTACATCAGATACTTTACCATCAATTACAATACGCACTGTATAAAGTCCCGGGGCCGCAATTGGACCATCTAAAAAGCGTCGTTCCGAATTTGCATTCCAGGGGCCAAGGTGAGACATATCCCAACGGAAACGGTTAAGGCCAGTTGTCATATTAAGGGTATCTGTTAAAATATAATTTGGGGCATCCTCATTATTTTCTTTAGCTAAAGAACCATTATTTACATAGGCCGTAACAAAATTATTCTGGGCATCAAGTATTTCCAGGCTGATTGAATCATATTTTCCTTTTGGTAGAAAATAATCAATTGCAACAGTTGGTTTTGGAAGGTCTGGAACACCATCTGAAGTACCATCACGGGGAACCCCACGAGGCCGTCGGTATCTAAATGTATCAGCAGGTTTTAAGACCGAAACTCTATCTCCACTAATTCTTCCCGCGGCAGCAACTGATTGAATGTTATCTAAAACCCAAAAGCCCCTTCCCATCGTAGAAACAGCAAGGTCCCCACGAATAAATTTAACGTCTGTTACTGGGGTCACAGGAAGGTTTTGTTGAAAAACTTCCCAGTATTCACCGTCATTAACGGACATGAACATTCCAAATTCAGTTCCAGCAATCAATAACCCTTCATGATCTGGACTTTCCCTCACAACACGAACCGGAAAACCTTCTGGTATGCCCTCGGTAATTAATTTCCAACTGTCCCCATAGTTTTCTGTTTTGTAAATATAGGGTTTCCAGTCATCAAACTGATACCGCAACACTGTAATAAAAGCTTTTCCAGGATTATGGGGACTTGGCGCTACGCTGTCTACCCTGCCACCCGCAGGCATTCTCGGTGTAACATTTTTCCATGTAGTGCCATTATCTTTTGTCAAAAACACCGGACCATCATTTGCGCCAGTCCAAATAACACCTTTTTCAATTTTACTTTCTTGAATAGAATAAATTACAGAATAGTATTCTTCACCAGTTATATCACGAGTAATTGGACCTCCAGATATAACTTGTTTATCTTCTTCATTTGCCGTGAGGTCTGGTGATATTTGCTCCCACGTAACACCATCATCTTTTGTCCGGTGTAAATATTGAGAACCGTGATAAACAACATCAGCATCATGGGGTGAAACATGAATTGGAGCAACCCGCTGAAAACGATATTTTAAATCAGCCGGATTATGACCATATATATTCGTCGCCCCAACGTAATATGCTCGCTCAGTACCGGTGCGCTTATCGTAAGTTCCAAAGCGCCCCTTACAATCTGAATAAACTATATTGTGATTTCCAGGCTTTGGAACTGCGGGGCCGGTTTCGCAACCACCAGCATATTGAATATAAGCATTTGTATGCTGGGCTCCCCAAGGCGCATTGCTAGGCACTGAGATAGTAGATCCGTTATCCTGCATGCCGGCATATAACCAATATGGATGCTGGTCATCAACCTCTACCTGATAAACTTCCGTTGTCGGTTGATTAAATTGAGTTGACCATGTTTTTCCACCATTAAAACTTACATTTGCACCGCCATCATTAGCCTGAATAAGTAAATCAGGATTATTTGGATTTTGCCACATATCATGATTATCTCCATGCGGCACGGACATGTTAGTCCATGACTTACCACCGTCTGTAGATTTTCTAAGTGGATTAGCATTTGAATAAATTATTTTTTCATTAGTAGGATCAATATCAAGGTTAGTATAATAAAAGGGTCTATTTTGAACCCCACTATCATTTGAAACATGTTTCCAGCTATCACCCTGATCTTGAGACCAATAGAGCCCACCACCTGGGTTTGGTGCTTCGACAATGGCGCCAACTACGCTTGAATTAGCCGGCGTCACTGCAAGATCAATTTTACCCACTAATCCAGTAGGGAGACCTTTATTAATTTTTTTCCATGATAAACCCGCATCTATAGATTTATAAATTCCTCCTTCACCCGCATCCATTTCTCCCCCAGAAATAATTGTCCAGGGTTTCCGCTCAGCCTTCCAGGCCGAAGCATATACTATATTAGGGTTACTTGGGTGCATTTCAACATCAACAATGCCAACGGTTTTTGAAATATAAAGAACCTTATTCCAATTTTTACCGCCATCAATTGTTTTATAAAGCCCTCTATCTTCATTAGGGGCAAAGGCATTGCCAATAGCCGCAACATAAACAGTATCATTTGAGCGAGGGTCTATTTCCACTGCACCAATCTGGCCTGTCTTCTCTAGACCCATGTGGTTCCATGTTTTACCACCGTCGATTGAACGGTAAACCCCTTTTCCTATAATTACATTGGAACGGAGACCATCTGAGCCAGTCCCCACATAAACGATGTTGGCATCATTTTGCGCAACTGCTATATCCCCAATCGATGGTGTAGAGAAATAGCCATCAGATACATTATTCCAGGTAGTTCCATAATCATCCGTTTTCCAAACACCACCACCTGAGGCACCCAGATAAAATGTTCCCATCTCCGAAACAGTTCCTGTCACGGCCGTAACTCGACCACCTCGTGTTGGACCAACATTTCGAAATTCGTAGCTTTCATATTTTCCACCAATATTAACACCAGTAGCAATAGCCACCTGCGAAAACATCGTTGGAAAACTAATAATAGCTGCAATAGTTAGCAAACATAAATTATTTTTCATGATTATTTTTCCATATATTTCTTCTATAATAATATTAGTTTTAGGCTAGCACGGGAGATAGTATTTGAGCAAGTACAAGCCCCAATATATACAATTATGAATTATATTTTAATATGATATTTATGAAAAAAATAAAATAAATTAATACAAAGCTAAGTTATTAGTATTTTACCATCTATTTATCTAATTAGCTTTAAAAACTAGCTAATCAATTGTCATAAAGAAAAATATTGGCTAAAGTAATTATTCAATAGTTAATTTAAGGGACAATTTTATAGAAACAATGCTTGCAGAAGTATTTATTATAATTATGTATTTATGAAAAAAATTCCTGAAATTCCAATAAATATAACACAAGAACAGGTTGATGCCGGACTTGATAAGTTTATAACCACAGTTGAAGAAGAAATTCAATCGCATCACACTCGCCCTGAATGGTTGAACTTAGATGAGCCGAGCCGCGAAGAACAGAACCTTATAGTTCGCACCAATATCATTCTCGATATGCTCGAAGAATACATTCAGATACTCAAACTAGGTGATGATAATCCCTATTACCAACGCTTTGAAGTTGCTAAACTTTATTTTAAAAATATTAATATCCCCAATTTTAAAAAATAAGAGAATAGTAATAATATTTTAAACTTTGAATTTCTAAAATTTGACAATTTACCCTCTTTTGTGTTCTTATGAGTATGGGGAGATTGATAATGGACAGGCGTAAATTTTTAACATTCGTTGGTGGAGCAAGTGCTCTTGCAACCATGAACGCAAATCAAAAAGCTGATGCACTTGAAATGGCGATGGAGCAAGAACTTGAGAATGCAAATATTAACCATATTTCAAAATCTCCTTTCTGCAGAGCTTACGGTGTAGATAATAATTGGGAAAGCGGCCCTCGCATAGCTGGACAACTCCGTCACATGGGCCATGAACCAAGACTACCGAGAATGTCAGCAAAACCTACACTACTTGAATTTTTTGATAAACGCATCGGTCACTCAAGTCATCTTTTACAGTCAGCCCGCCTGGCTAAACTGAATGGTTTGCCAGAAAAAATGATACTAGCCTGCTTGCTCCATGACATTTCTGTTACCGCTTACATTAACGTAGACCATGGCTATTATGGCGCTCAACTTGTTGCACCTTACGTTGAAGAAGAAATTTCATGGGCTATTAAATATCACCAATCCTTGCGCTTTATTCCAGACGAAGATGTCGACTATCCCTACCCCGAGGCATACATTCGTTACTTCGGTGAGGATTATAAGCCTGAGCCCTATATTTTCAAAGACGGTGAATATGCTAGAAATCATAAATGGTATATGACAGCACGCCAAATTTGCATCAATGATGTTTATAGCTTTGATCCAAACATACAAGTGAGCCTTGATGACTTTCATGACATTATTGCTAGAAACTGGCGTGATCCAGAAGAGGGTCTTGGTTATGATGGAAGCCCGTCAGCTCATATGTGGCGCACGATGATCTTTCCTAATAACTTTTTATAAAAAATGGTTATCTAGTTAATAGAAAACTACTTATCCTTAAATATATTTACTGCATCACGCATCATACTAGCAGCAGTTGGAATAGGTTCTTTCTCATATAGTTTATGGTAACTAATCCCATAAATATCTGAGTGTATTTCAACTCCCATCTCCCAACCATTGATTGAACCCAAAAAGCTGTCGCGTTGCTCTGCTATTGGCTTAACGTTAAATTTACCACCCTCAACAGAGGCAACCAATTTAATAGTTTTGCCTAATTCTTTTGCTTTCTGAATTTTTTTGGAAGTAATATTATCAATACCTTCAACGGAAATATCCGATAATTTTATGTTAACTCCCATTACTGTATTGGCTAAAATCAAAAGTTTAAACGCAGTATCCCAACCGCCCGTGTCAAGGCTAGGATCAGCCTCTGCAGCTCCTACAGCCCTGGCTTTCTCAATTCCTTCGTCAAAAGTAAAGCCCTCGGACATAGCATCGATAATGAAATTACTCGTTCCGTTAAAAACCCCACGAATTAATTTTATATCACCAGCAATCATATCGCGAGTACCTATATTTAAAATAGGAAGGCCCCCACATACGGTAGCAGAGTATTCGAGCCCAGCTCCGCTTAACTTAGCAATCTCAAGAAGCTCACCAATACCGTGTACCAGAGGCCCCTTGTTAGCTAGCACTACTGATATTCCATTTTTAAGCGCTCTCCGGCAAATATTAAGTGCCTCACCACCAGTTTCTAGATGAACGGGCGTAGCCTCAAAAAGAAGATCTAAATCTAACGAATTTATTACATTTTCAACTTGGCAACCCTTAAAGGATAAAAGGTCTGATAGGGCCCCCCCCGTCTCTTTATGATCTACTAGTGTTAAGAAATCTAATCCGTTATCATCGACTATAATACCAGTACTGTCAGTGGCAGCTAAAACTTTGAAAACTATTCCATAATCTTCAGCCAGTCGATCTTTTTTAGTTGATAGTATTTTTAAAAGGGTCCTATTCACAGTCCCCATACCTAGCATAGCCACTTTTACAGTCTTCATTTTTGCTCCTTATATGGAATGTTCCATCATTGCTAAATAGACAGCAATAATAATAAGGCTTACCCCCATTATATAATTAAAAATACGTAAATTTTGTCCAACTTTTAAAAAATGATTTATTTTTGCTCCCGCCAACCCCCAAGAAAGTACACACAAATAACCTACAGTCACATATATTAATAAAAAAATGATCAAGCGCTCCTCACTTACTGAAATTTGAAAAGCGCTAACTCCCGCCATGCAAGCAATCCATGATTTTGGATTTAACCATTGAAGAGCCGCACCGTAAATAAAACTTGGACGAGATCTCTTTTTCTCGTCAACAGTGGAGCTTGAGAAGGCAATTTTGAAGCCCATAAAGCTTATCATTGCAGATCCAAAGTAAGTCATATTTTGCATAATAGCTTTATTTTCGGTTAATAACTCTCCAAGACCGAACGCAACAATCATGACAAGCGAAGTATATCCAAATGCAGCACCAGTAGCAAACGGAATGGTACTTTTAAAACCATAGTTAACTCCAGTAGACATCATAATAATATTTGTGGGCCCTGGGGTAATCGACATACCAAAAGCGTAAAATATAATAGTTATAATAAAAGCAGCCATATTCAAATCCTCATAAAGAAAAGATATATTGCCAATAGAATAAGGCTTCCCCCCATCAACACGTTAAAGACCCTATGCTTAGTTTTATTAGAAAGAAATCGTGTTATTTTTGAGCCAGCATATGCCCAAAACATAATACAGAACATTACGACAAAAACCGATATTAACATGTAAAGTATAATGCCAAAATTATTACCGGCGAGATTGAAGGCTGCAATACCTCCAAGAGATGACGTCCAAGCTTTGGGATTAACCAGTTGCAAAAATACACCATAAATAAAACTAGGGTTATCATTATTTTCATTTTTTATTTCGGTAGGAGATCTTGCAATTTTAAACCCCATAAAAGTTATAAAGCCTATCGCCACAAAAGCCAGTAAGTCCATTAGCGAGTTATTGTTTGCTATTATACCTCCAATTCCAAAGCCAAGACCAGCTATCAGAAGATTGAAGCCTACCACTACCCCAAATGCAAATGGCAGGGCCCTTTTAAAGCCAAAATTAACACCAGTGCTAAGTGCAATAATGTTATTTGGTCCTGGAGTTATACCCATTGAAAAAGAATATATAAACATTGCTAAGAAGAGGGACAATTTTGAAACCTTATGAAAATAAAGGCAACATAACATCGAATTTTAATGGTGACTAGATTGAATGTTTATAGCATTAGTTTAATTTGGCGTATCATGACAAAAATTACCACTTAGCTCATTATTGATTATTAAGGTAACCTAAGCTAAACTACCAAAAATTAACCAAATTTAATTTAAGGGCATTACAATTAAAATGTTTTCATTAACTTTAAACTTAATTGCATTTACGCAAATTATATTTTAACAGACAATAAAATTGGGTTTGCGGTAGCCAAAGACTAGTTTACTAAAATTACTATTTTTTAATAAAGAAAGCCATACGATGACCTGGATTAATACTGTTTCATATCAAGAATCTGTCGGTAAATTAAGAAAACTTTATGATAGAGTTAAGGGCCCAAATAATAATGTAGACAACATCATGATGTCGCATTCTCTTCGACCGCACACTATGGAAGCACATATGTCCATGTACAAGCGTGTTCTTCACCATACATCAAATGAAATACCTAAAGATTTTTTAGAATGCATAGGTATTTATGTTTCAATAATTAATAAATGTTTTTATTGTGTCGACCACCACTACGAGGGAATGTCACGATTAATTGGTGACGAAAATCGCGCATTAGAGATACGTGCCGCCCTGGAAATTCATTCTCCCAAAAAAGCATTTAATAGTAAACATGTTCTGATGCTTAATTACGCTCGTTCCCTCACCGAAAGCCCTTCTGAAATTACAAAACAACAGATAGAAAAAATGAAAGAAATGGGTATCAGTGACGGTGAAATACTAGAGGTTAATCAGGTGACTTCTTATTTTAACTACGCAAACCGAACCGTTCTTGGGCTTGGCGTTCATACAAAAGGTGATATTATAGGGCTTAGTCCTGGGAATTCGAACAATCCAGATGACTGGAACCACAATTAACTAATATTATGAAATATCGTCTAAGGAATTCCACTTAACTTAAAATACAAGTTTCATATTGAAGTTTACAATGTACAAAATGATAAAAGCATTACTAAATATTTTTAGCTTAACATTCATTGTTGTGCTTATTTCTTGCGATGAAAATCCTCAAAGCAAAGTAGACTTATCAAATGTAATAAAACGCGACCATACCCTTTACAAGCAGGTATACAAAAGATGTAATGATAAAAATAACAATACTGACTGTAACTGTGTAGCTAAGTTAAATATTCAGCATAGGAGTGAAATCTATGCATCTTATATAAAAAATTATAAAACTGTTCACAGGCCAAACCAGCAAATGGAAATTTCTAAGAGAAAAGATACTATTATCGAAAAAACTAAAAATTTGTCAGATGAGAGAGTAATAGAAGCACTAGAAGATGATCTGCACCGACTTGAAAATAGTCTTGCATCAGGGCCAAATAGTATAAAAGAATTTAACTTGTACATTTTGCCGAAAGGTAAAACGGATATTTGTGGATTAATTGACCCATAATTAACTTCTAAATACTATTTCTTTTTCATTTTAACCAGAAAAATGGCCTGATGGTGATAAACAGATATACTTTTACGATAGGGAACATAAATTGGGTTTGGAATTCGTTCATAGAATATTTGACTATACATTTGTCCCGTTCCGGCAAGGTATCCAGATTCTACTGGAATATAATCATAATTTTCAACATACTTATAAGCTTTTTTAGAAGCATCATAAGCATATTTAGCATTCAATAAAATATGTGTTACACCAAGTTTTTTAGCAAGTTCAATCGCATCACCTGCACCACCTTCAGGTCCATTAAATTTACTTTCACCCACAATTACATAATTTTGATTTATTAGTACCTCTAGGTCTCTTTCAATTTCAGGTGTCATAATTAGGGTTGGGTGCGCTCCTTCCTCAAGAAGAAAAGCATCTTTTTCCATTGGCACAGCCATGCTTGATGTATAAGACGTGTCGTACATGTCTCTTCCATTGCAACTGGTTAGAATAAAAAAAACTGCAAATAATATTAAATTTTTAAAATAAGTCATTTAGTAAATCTATTCTGTTTTAATTGCTTTTTCAATTTCTTACTTGATAAGGTTACACTATTATGCGAGATAATGCTCTTTATAGGATGGTGCGGTGGCGGAGAGGCTACGCAGCGGATTGCAAATCCGCGTACACCGGTTCAAATCCGGTCCGCACCTCCAGTTTTATTCATTTTTGAATTCTCTGACTATAAAAAATAAATAAGGATCAAAACTATGTTTAAAATTTTTGTTTTAAACCTATTAATGATTACATTTCAAACCACACTTAGTGCACAGACAAGCCAACAAAACATTAATAACTCTATAACAGAAAATGAATGTGCTAAAATAGCAATTATAGAAAAAAATGATATTAAAGCTTATGCTCATCTCCAAAAGGCCATAGCTTTTGATCCAAATAACTCTACATTTTTTAACAGTGTCGCTTTCATGGCTATGAAGCAGGGTGAATTTAAAAATTCAATAGATTATTTAGAAAAAGCGTTGCGGATTGATACAAAAAACTTTGGAGGAAATCATCCTAATGTTGCATCCATCCTTAATAACATAGGCGCTGTCTACAGTAAATTAGGGGATAAAAAAAGTGCGTTAGAATATTTTGATAAGGCCTATAAAATTATTTCAGAGTATCTTGGTGAAAAACACCCACAAACAGCGAACATAAAAAGGATCCGCGATAGAGAAGCAGAAAAGTAAACTGATAATTTATTATCAAATTTTATTGTTGCTGATCTTTATTCTTTTTTAATAGTCTTAATTATTTAGTTAAACAAAAATAACAAAATGAATTATTTACTAGTCAGAAACTAGTCTGATAGTTATATTTTTATAATTATAAAAAATTAAGGGGCCTATTTTCCATGTTTCATAAAGTATTAGTTTCACTGGCAATCATTTTTTTCTTTACTGCTGCAACCTTCGCACAGGTAGAGCAAACAAAGGGTGACTTTATTGATAAGTTCCGTCAACTTGACGAAATTTTACCTACTGCCAATACCTACAGAACCGCTGGGGGTGAACCAGGGCATGAGTATTGGCAACAGCGAGCTGATTATTTAATTGATGTTACCCTTGATGAAGAAAATCAAAGAATTACCGGTGATGTAGAAATTACCTATCATAACAATTCACCAGATAACTTACGCTTTTTATGGGTGCAGTTAGATCAAAATCGGTTTAACAAAAACTCCATGCAAAATAAAACGTCTACATACGGATCTCCCTCAAACCTTAAGGGCTTTAATGGCGACCCCGCTCGTTTAAGCCTTGGTCAACTGCGCCAACAACAACTTATGGCTGACCGTGAATTTGGTTTTGAAATTAATAATGTTAAATCTAAAGATCGAGACCTTAAGTTTACAATAGTTGGCACAAAAATGCGTGTTGACTTGCCGAAAATACTGGCTTCGGGTTCTGCAGTAAAATTCTCCATTAACTACGCCTTTAATATTATAGAAAGTGATGTAATAGGTGGCCGGGGTGGCTTCGAACATTTTCCTGACGACGAAATTGAAGGTGGTGGCTACATATATGAAATGTCACAGTGGTATCCACGTATGGGAGCTTATACCGATTATGAGGCGTGGACAGCAAAAGAGTTTCTCGGTTCTGGTGAGTTTACACAAGAATTCGGAAATTTTGACGTACGCCTAACGGTTCCTGATGATCATATAGTAGCTTCGACGGGTGTTCTTCAAAACATGTCTGATGTATTGACGTCTGAGCAAATTAACCGTTGGGAGCAAGCCAAGAGTGCTGAGAGCCCAGTCTATATCGTAACACCTGAAGAGGCCCTGGAAAATGAACAGTCAGGGACTTCAAATAAAAAAACTTGGCACTTCAAGGGAGAAGATGTCCGGGATTTTGCTTGGGCGGCCTCTCGTAAATTTGCCTGGGATGCAAAAGGCTATAACCAAGGTGGAACAGTTCGTCCATTTGTAATGGCCATGTCATTTTTTCCAAAAGAGGGCGGCGAACTTTGGGAAAAATATTCAACAGAAGTAGTTATACATACAATGGAGGTATATAGCCGTATTTCGTTCGACTATCCCTACCCCGTCGCAATTTCTGTAAACGGACCAGTTGGTGGCATGGAATACCCAATGATTACTTTTAACGGACCCCGTACAATCCTCCATGATGACGGAACCCGTACCTACACAGCTGCCGAAAAAGAATTCTTAATTGGAGTAGTTATTCATGAAATTGGACATATGTACTTCCCCATGATTGTAAACTCTGACGAACGTCAATGGACATGGATGGATGAAGGGTTAAACAGCTACCTTGATAGTGTCGCGGGCCGGGAATGGGATTATGAAATGGGCTCAACCGAGCCATCAGATATAATTGAATATATGAAATCACAAAATCAAACACCTATCATGACACAATCTGATAGTGTGCTTCGTCTTGGCCCTAATGCTTATACTAAGCCTGCAGTATCACTTAATATCTTGCGCGAAACAATCCTTGGGCGTGATCTGTTTGATTTCGCATTTAAGGAATACTCACGCCGTTGGATGTTTAAACGCCCTACTCCTTCTGATTTCTTCCGTACTATGGAAGAAGCGTCTGGTGTAGACTTAGACTGGTTCTGGCGTGGTTGGTATTATACTACTGATCATGTGGATATTTCTCTCGACCACATATATGCCATGCGTATGGACACAAAAGATCCTGATATTGACTTTAATCGTCGCCGCGATGAAAATATCGCCAAGCCATCATCAGTGTTTAGCGCACGTAATAGGCAAGAAGGTACGATGTCATGGGTTGACCGTAATCCCGACGTACGTGACTTCCATGATGAAAATGATCAATTCACAGTAACCAATAAAGAACGAAATACATATTTTGATTTCCTTGAAGGTTTAGACGGTGTTGAAAAGGCCACCTTCACTCGCGCCGTTGAGGAAGACAAAAATTACTATGTGCTAGAGTTTTCTAATAAAGGTGGGCTTGTAATGCCGATCCTGCTTGAGCTTACCTTCACAGACGGAACGAAAGAAAATTACAATATACCTGCTGAAATTTGGCGCCGCAGTTATAATTCTGTTAAAAAACTGCTCGTCCTTGATAAAGAACTTGCTCAAGTTGTGATTGATCCACGCTGGGAGACGGCTGATGTTGATATTGAAAATAACCATTATCCACGCCGCATCATTCCATCACGCATCGAAGCCTTTAAAAGCCTTCCACGCACTGGCCTTAAACGCCGTGATATAATGCATGACATAAAAACCGAACTCAAAACCCAAGAAGATGATGATAATTAATGAAGAGGATTGTTATTATATTTTTAGCAGTAGCCAGCCTGTTGACGCTGCCGGCTACTGCACATCAGCTTCGTACAGCAATTACAAAGGTGCTATTTAATAAAAATACGGGCAACCTTGAAGTGATGCACCGTTTTTATCTTCATGATACGGAGCATGCGGTGCAGATGTTGTTTGATAAAAAAGCAGACATTAGGAACTCGGCAAACACAAGGGAGCTCTTTGCCAACTATGTTTCTAATCGATTTGCTATAAAACCCCTAGACGGAAAAGAACTTCAGCTAACACCGGTGGGGCATGAAATTGAACGGATATATTTTTGGGTTTACCAGGAAGTAAAAGCTCCAGAAGACCTCCAGGGCTTAAGCATGATCCATAACGCGCTTCGTGATATCTGGTCAGATCAAGTTAACACCGTCAACGTAGAGGGCATTGGAGATCTCAGAACAGCTACCTTTGAAGACGGCATAGAGCTTTTATCAATAGAATTTAATAATAGTAGCAATTAATGTCATTAAGGTAAGTGAAATTAGTACAAATACTAAATCTTAAATTTTGATGATCTGGTATAAAAATTAACTACTAAATTTATTAAAATTTTCTATCCTTAAGTTAAGCTGGCTAAATAAATAGCCTCAGCAATTTTAATATCCTGAACAGCCACTCCAGTTAAATCTGCTACAGTAATCTGATCTTCTGAAGTACGCCCACCGCAAGAAGTAATCATACTACCCAACTCAATTATATCTTCGATTGATATTTTACCAGCTTCCACTGCTTTACAAACTTCACCTCGAGTTTCACTTTGCGGAATACTATCAACCATAACAATGTCGGCCCGTGAAAGTATTTCAGGATCCAGCTCCTGTTTTTCCAGGGTATCCGAACCCATTGCAGTAATGTGCGTGCCAGCACGAATAATATCGTTACTAATTAGGGGTTCGAGGGCTGGTGTCGTAGTAACTATGAGGTTTGCATTAGCACAAAGCTCTTCCATATCATTGGTTGTTTTTATTTTATACCCAGCCGTATCCATATCTTTTTTGTAAGCCAACATACCTTCTGCAGATCTGCCCCAAACAATGACATCCCTACAATCCGTAACTGATTTAAGATATTCTAATTGCATCCGCGCCTGGACGCCAGTTCCTACAATACCGATTGCCTTAACATTCTTTGGAGCAAGGTATTTGGCCGAAATAGTGCCCGCTATAGCAGTTCTAATATCCGTCAATAAACATTCATCGTGCAGGATGGCTACTGCCTCACCAGTATTTTGCGAAAAAACACACATCATACCATTACTAGTACAGAGGCCAATTTTCTGGTTACCGTAGAAGCCAGAAGCAATTTTAATCACATAAAAATCTTCGCCTGTTACACATCCATATTTTATATGAACCTCACCCTTCTCCATTATAAGCTCACCAACTGGGGGGACATTACATTTATTTGCTGAATATTCAACAAACCCTTGTTCTATGCTGCTGATAGGATCCAGGGATGGTAAAAGCAATTCAATTTCAGCCTTAGTAATTATTTTCATATTTGGTTTTCCTAATAACGTTTTTTCTAGAAGCGACGTTAGAATATTTTTTTAAAAAAGGCCATTAATATTTAAATAGTAACTCATTATTTGTATTTAGAAATATTAGCATATTTAAAAAATAAATAAAAAACTTTTTAACCCGCTCAAGTAATTGTTTGGCAGGTAATCATTTAACAAACACTATAATAATTTTCAATAATTTCATAAATCATAATTTTTATAAAAATTTATAATATAGGGAAAGTATTATAAGTTTGTTTGTTACTACTTAGCGCCTTGTATCTTTTACTTTTACAATGTAAAAAGTAAAAAATAACAGAACGGATAGCCTATGGTTAAGAAAAAAGTATATATAAGTTTCGATTTTCAGAATGACCGCGCTTTTAAAAATGAACTCGTCTCTGCATCCCAGGCTAAAGACGCTAGTTTTAAAATTGCAAATTGGTCTACAAAACCTGTAAATATCGGCCCTAAATGGCTAAAGGAAACTAAATATCACATTGGTAGATGCGATGCCTTTGTGGTGGTCATAGGTGAGAATACAGAAATGGCAGAGGGAGTGCGACACGAACTGGATATAGCAGAAACTATTGGCAAACTGATCATTCCTCTTCTAGCACACCCACAAAACACTCTACCCAAGGGTATTGTTGAGGCACATGATTGGTCTCCCGACACCCTAACTTCCCTTCTAAAATAAATATTTGGTTCTTCATGGTAATTAATTTTTTAATAAAGTAGATGTTATGGAATCATGTTAAATACAGCTCGTTTAAAATGATATTTAACCGTTATGGCTGCCATCGCAGTAAGGTAACCTTTCAGACTTCAGACAACCACAAACACGAAGCCGTTTATCTTCAGTAAATTTAACTACCTCGGGTTTAATATCAGTAGCCTTATGTTTTCCATCGCATAATGGTCCTGCTTTAGAAAGACCACACATACAAAAAGCTTTAATATCCCCAGAAGATACATTCATTATATAAGGGCCACTCTGCCATCCACTCATAATTTATTCCCATTAATTGTTAAATATTTATAATAGTTAGACGCATATAGTTTTCTTCTCAACCAAAAATAATTTTTAATACTTCAAAATAAAAGATAACAGATAAAATAAACTATTGTCTTATATTAAATCCGCTCACCATTTACATCAAAAAAGTGAGCTTTATTCATATCTAACACTAATTGTATTTCGTCTCCTGGAGTAAATTTCTTTGTCCCACTTATTTTAGCAACAATTTTTGTATTATCATAATTCACCGTAACCAACGTTTCTGGTCCAAGGGTCTCTATAACCTCAATTGAAGCAATTATTTGTTTATGGTTACTAGTATCATCGTAGTTTTTTAATAAATATATGTCCTCAGGTCTAATTCCTAATGTTTTGCCATCTTCACAAATTATAAAATTCATTTCGGGACTTCCAATGAAGCCAGCCACGAATTTATTTGCTGGGGTATCGTAGAGTTCCATAGGGGTCCCTACCTGCTGTATATTACCTCCATCCATGATGACAATTCTATCCGCCAGTGTCATGGCTTCCACCTGGTCGTGGGTAACGTAAATCATTGTAGTATCAAGTTGTGAGTGAAGTTTTTTAATTACAGCTCGCATATTGCCACGTAGTTTAGCATCCAAATTAGAAAGTGGTTCATCAAAAAGAAAAACATTAGGTTCTCTTACAATTGCCCGACCCATGGCTACACGCTGACGCTGGCCACCAGAAAGTTCGGATGGTCTGCGGTTCATAAGTCCAGATATTTCAAGCATTTCCCCGGCTTCTTTTACCTTTTTTTCAATTTCTATCTTTGGAGTTTTGCGCGCCCGTAAACCAAAACCTATGTTATTTGATACATTCATATGTGGATATAGAGCGTAATTCTGAAAAACCATGGCTATGTTTCTATCGCGAGGTTCAATATTATTGACCTCCTTCTTACCAATAAAAATTTTACCTTCTTTTATGTCCTCAAGCCCTGCAATCATTCGTAGTAATGTTGATTTACCGCAGCCAGATGGACCGACTAGTACGAGAAACTCTTTGCTGATAATTTCCAGATCAAGGTCCTTAATCACTTCTACTTCTTTTTTTCCTGTACCATAACTTTTTGAAATATTTTTTAAGCTTACACTTGTCATGCTACGTTACCCTAAGTTCCTTAACAGCTTCAGTAAGAAGTTCCCTAGCAAAAATTAACCGCCTAGAGAATGTCAAATTTTCATCAGACTGGGACATTGCAATATTACAGTATTTCTTAAGGCTCGCTTCAAATGCTGGAAGCGCTGGACCACCAATAATCTTACGAACTGCTATAAAGTAATCGGGACTTCCAATCTCTTTAAGTTTCTCAGGTGTAATATTTGTTTCAATTCCAGTATGCCCCCTATAAATATCTTGAAAATCTGCATAAACGAAGTCCTCAAGAGTTATTTCATCAGCAGTAACCCGTTTAGCCATATCAGCTGCAATTTCATGAGAAATTTTGAAAGATACACCCTCAATACGGGCTATACTATCAGCAACTTCAGTGATGGTGGAGCAACTTTTACCGATATCTTTCCTTACTTTTTCTTCATCGATTTGTACTGAACTAATAAAATCTGTTAAAAGTAATAACAACCGGGAACCGCTCTCAAATGCCTGATGCCCTGCCCGTTGAACTTCAGTTTCACTGTCATTCATATCAGTAAAGGGCGTATTGTGCATAGTGTTGATAATAGTATCGCAGTGACCGCTAGAAAGGCTCGCTATTAGGCGCATATGCTCAATGGGAACAGGGTTTCTTTTTTGTGGCATAATTGAACTGATTTGAACAAATTCATTGGGCACATATATGTGACCAACCTCGAAGGCACTCCGTTGTGCAAGGTCCTGTATAAATCTCCCCATATTGAGAAACAAAACTTTAAGTGCCGAATACAAACCAGTCACATAGTCAACACTAGAAATACAACCGTAGGAATTTTCAAGTGGATCCGTAAACCCAAGTAAATCCGACATTCGCTTTCGATCTAAATTAAACCCGGTAGTGGTTATAGCAGCAGCACCCATGGAGCATAGTTCGGAGGAACTGCGGGCCAACGTAATTCGTTCCACATCACGTTGTAATATTTCAATAAATGCCCCTAAATAGTGTCCCCAAGTGGTTGGTTGAGCTGGCTGACCATGAGTATAAGCAAGGATTATTGTACTTTTACCCTTCTCTGCAGCAGTAAGTAGACTAGAAATCAATCCCGTAAGTTCCTTTAACAACTCAGATGAAAGGGCCATAAGGTGCATCTTAAAAATAGTATGATCAATATCATTACGGCTACGCCCAGTATGAAGTCGCCCAGCCAAGTCTACACCAATACGCTTTATCAGCTCACCCTCAACATAGAAAAAATAATCTTCAACAACTCCAGTGTACACAAGTTCCTCTAGGTTAAGTTCTTCTTCTATCTTTACCAATGCCCCTAGTATCTTTGCACCCTCTTTAGTGCTAAGTATACCCTGTTCTGTAAGCATTACACAGTGGGCAAGATTGACCCTATAGTGATAGTCCGCAAACGTTTTCTTGCTGGCATCAAACAAAGGCGCAAGAACTGTTTCTTTATAGGTATCATTAGGAAATTTTGAATTATCAATTAATTTTGTCATTATTTTGTCATCTATCCCTTTAATCCACCCAAAACTACTCCGCGAATTATATAGCGCTGTAATATTAAAAATACTAGTAGGGTTGGCAATGTAGCTAAAGCCGCCCCAGTCATGATGAGTTCCCAATCACTTTGAAACTCACCGGAAAATGAGGCTAATCCAACTGGTACGGTAAAAAGTTCTGCACTTGAACTTACAATAAGAGGCCATAAAAAAGCTGTCCAGTTTCCAAGAAAGGTAAATATAGCCAGGGCTGATAATGCCGGGGTTACCAAGGGCAAAGCTATTCGTATAAAAATAGTGAATTCTCCAACACCATCAATCCGCGCAGCTTCTAAATAATCATCGGGCACACCTTCAAAAAATTGTTTCATAAGGAAGACGCCAAACCCTGTCATAATTCCTGGAAGAATTAACCCTAAATAAGTATCAAGTAAACCAAAATCTCGGGCAATAATATACCAAGGAATTACCAGCATTTCAGTCGGAATCATCAAGGTACTAAGAATAGCAATAAAAACTATTTTTTGGCCATTAAATTGAAATTTAGCAAGCGTATATCCAACTAAGCTATCAAAAAATAACACGCAGAAAGTAGTGAAAAGGGAAATAAATAATGAATTTGATAACCAAACAATAAAGTCTGTATTTTCAAGAAGATAAATATAATTATCTAATGTAAAGTCTGAAGTAAATAAAGTCAAATCGTAAATCTGATCATTATATTTAAAGCTTGCTGAAAACATAAAAATAATCGGTGTCATCATAATGACTGCACCAATAAATAAAAATGTCCAAATGATAATTTTTTTAGGATTTAATGATGCTTTATTCTTATTCACTTTCTTAGTATCCTAAGTTGAATAATTGTAATGATGAGAAGTAAAGTAAATAAAACTACAGTCTGTGCAGCTGCCATACCCATATCAAAGTTTTCAAATGCTGCCTTATAAATATTTAGAACTAAAGGACGAGTGGCATTAAGCGGTCCGCCTTCTCCTTCCTGGGTCATATTATAAACTTGATCAAAAATACGAAGAAAACCAATAGAGCTAATGACCACCAAGAATACTATTGTTGATCGCAACTGTGGTAACGTTATAACTCTTAATATATGCCAAGAAGTTGCTCCATCAATCTTCGCTGCCTCATAATAAGTGATGGGTACAGCACGCAACCCTGCAATAAATATAACGATTTGAAATCCAAGCCCTGCCCAAATAGCCGGAGCAAGTACCGCAGGTAATGCCTCAGTTGTTGAACGCAAAAAGTCAAATTGCAAAATACCAATCTTCCCTAGTCCAAGGTTAATTATACCTACTGGTACTGGCTGATAAAACCAGCGCCATACCCAGGCCATCGCTACAGCTGTTGTAAGAAATGGGATGAAGTAGCAGGCACGCAGAAACCCATGACCAAAGCGAACCTGATCAAGAAAGTAGGCAATAACAAATGAAAGCAATAGTGAGATTGGAACACCAAGCAAAAGATATTCAAAAGTATTAGAAAGCACAATCCAAAAAATAGGGTCATCCCAAAGTACTATAAAATTATCAAACCCTATATATTTTTTTTCTCCAACAATATCCCAATCAGTAAAGGCAATTGAAAATGCATCAAGACTTGGGTAAAATCGTATCAGAATAAAATATATCAAAGGAACCCCAATAAAGGACCATGCACACAGTGAACGCTTTTGCGACACAGTCATCTTTTCTGTGCCTCACTGATAATAATTTGATCTTCCATTGCACCAATTCTTAAACTATCAATAATACCCATATTAGTTAATACCACTCGATCAAACATATCAACAAAAGTCTTCCTTTGAGCGCTTTCAGATTTAAAGTCAGTTGTAACCGCATACTCTAAGCCCCTGATAAATGGTCCATATTTTGGATGTTTTAAATTTTTTTCCCTTAATGCTACTGCCCTACGGGATGGAAGTTCGCCCACTTCATCAAGCCACAACTGTTGAGCTGGTTCTGATGTTATAAATTTAAGAAACTTTTCGGCAGCAGCCTGTTTTTTTTTATTCACTTTTGAAGTTATACCATTTACCCAATAAGAAGAAAAATTAGCCTTTACTCCATTATGCACAGGAAGTTCGGTGACACCGTAATCAAGTCGCCGGGCTCTATCAAAGGTACTAAGCACAAATGACCCATCAATATGCATAGCAGCACGGCCAGCTTTAAATGCAATTTCACCTTTATCCATAAAATCAACTACACTAACCCTATGTTCTGTCAGCAAACGAACATAATATTCGAAGGCCTTGATACCAGCATCATTAAAATAGTTTACTTTACTAGTATTCTTATCATAAGGCGTTCCACCAAACTGACGGACTAGAACCTCACGCCACCAATTGTGATCTTGATTAATAGGTCCCATAGTCAGCCCTACTTGTATAATATTGCCTGCCTTATCTCTTTTTACTAATTTTTTTGCCATTTTCAAAAGCTCGTCTAATGTTTCTGGAGGGGTCTCGGGATCCAGCCCCGCATCCTTAAATAGTTTTTTGTTCCAAAAGAGGCCAAGTGACCTTACTGCTGTTGGCAGTGCATAGTAATCACCATCTTGCTTCATTAGACGAACAAGTGGAAAATATTCCGCTTCAATATCACTTCTTGGAAACAATTCGTTAGATAATGGCTTTAAAATTTTTGCTCGACGATAATCTGAAAGCCATCCATAATATAACTGCACAACATCAGGACCCTCACCCGCTGAAACTGCTGCTGCTACTTTGGTTCTATATTGTGCGTAAGGAAAATTGGTATGCTTTACTGTAATGTCAGGGTACTTAATTTCAAAGGCATTAATAAGTTTATCCATCGCATCAATGCGAGATTTATAACTATACTGCCAATAATCAATTTCAACTGCTCTCGAAGAACAAGAAAGAAGAACAGTAATAGCAATAGTTATGATGGATTTTAGCATAATAGTCCTTTAAATTTATATTATAATAGATCAAATAGTTTTTGATTTCCAGTGTATTGACTTAAAGAATATTGCCGTTAAATTGATACTGTATAAATAGGAAAATATTAGATGACTGAAGCTCAACGCAGAATTGCCATACAGCAAAGTACTAGCGGTATAAATAAATTATGGAATGCCCTGATACCCCTACAACATTTAGGTAGTTTTATGAATAGTGGTGCCCATCCCGATGATGAACGTTCACATATTCTTGCCTACCTTGCACGAAATCAAGGAGTTCGCGTTATGTACGCAACCGCGACCCGCGGCAAAGGTGGACAAAATGCTATTGGCACCGAAGCTGGTAATGATCTTGGCGCCTTTCGGACCGAGGAATTAGAAGCTGCAGCGAGCCAGATACCAATGTCTGTACATTATTATTCTGAACATTTTGATGATCAAATTGATGATTTCGGGTTTTCAACTGATCCATTAGAGGTAGAAAAAAGATGGGGTCGCACAAGAATGCGCGAAAGATTAGTCCGTATTATACGCGAGCAAAAGCCTGATATTTTATCTCCTACATTTCTTGATACCGACGGACAGCATGGCCACCATAGAGCAGTAACCCGAGCTACCATCGATGCTTATCATCTCGCCGCAGATCCAGATTCCTTCCCAGAACAAATAAGTGAAGATGGTCTTAGGCCGTGGCAGGTGAAAAAACTTTATTTGTCCGCGGTATCAGGACGTGGTGACGTGTATGATGACCGCGATCCCCCACCCGTCCCCACAGTATCAATACCAACAGGAAATTATGACCAAATAAATGGTGCTACATACCGCCAAATTGGTGAATGGTCACGAGTTCGCCACTTAACCCAAGGAATGGGCCGTTGGCGTGCGGCAGAACCTGAAATGAGCCATATGCACCGGCTAATGTGCGAACTCGATATACCGTTGCAAGAAGATGATGTTTTTACGGGCCTTATTAAAGACTATAATGACCTTGCACTTCTCTGTGATGGAGTGCTTTCAAAACTATTAAAAGAAGCAGGAAGAACAACCCGCAAAATTATAGTTGCATTCCCCGATCGCACAAAGATACTTTTTCAACTAAATAGGTTATCAAAGCAGCTTGATGATATAACTGAAGCATTAGAGGATCAATCAGAGCTTGTTTTGTCAAACATAGAACACAGAATTAAACTCAAAAGAAAACAACTTGGCGTCGCCTTTATTGAGGCCTCCGGCCTCCAGGTGAATATTACTTGGGATAGTAATTTTATCAGTCCTGGGCAAAAACTTAAGGGTAGGATATCACTTTATAATACCAGTAATCAAGAATGGAGCGGCCTTCTACTTTATCTTGTTGGTGAGACAGTGAAAACATTTAAGCGTGTAGATCTTACAGAACATAAAATTAGAAGTGGTGAAAGAAAAAATATTGAAATTAGTGTTACAGTTTCAGGTCAGGCAGAATACCACCATCCGCTTGATAAAAACTACGAGCCTATGTGGCAAATGGAGAGGTTCTCTGCTGTATTCAGCTTACCAACACTAGGCCAACACGCAACTATTAACCTACTTCCTTCAAACCCAGTACTTATTGTCCCTGCTGTTAACCTAGGTTGGGAAGCCAGTGGTTTGTTTTATAACCGTTTGACTGATGGGGACCCCGTGCAAGCGACCCTGAGTGTTGATAAATTAACTGAAATTTCTTCAGACGTTAAAATTGGCCTTGAAGTACCCGAAGGCTGGACAGTAATACCACCTAATTATTCTATAAAGGCGGGGAAGCTAGCCAAGTCATCTAATTACCCCTTTACAATTGCAGGCCCTACTAATAGTGAGCGACTTGAAATAACGCCATTTGCTAACATAGGTGAAGATCGATTTGAAGAAAATGTTCTAATGATGGATTATGTCCACATAAGAAATACCTGTAAAGTTATTCCTGCAACACTGGCTGTGCAACCCATTGATCTAGAAATACCAGCGCGTCTAAATATTGGTTATGTGGATCGAGGTGCAGACCGAGTTTATTACTGGCTAAGGCAATTTGGTGTTAGCGTTACTATGCTCAGCGTAGATGATATCAAAAATAATGATTTATCTATCTATGATAGTATTGTAATCGGCATCCGAGCTTTTGATTCAGATCTCAATTCTACAAGCCAATTTCTTCGTGAATATGTTGAATATGGCGGTAACCTAGTTACCCAATATAATCGCACCGACGATGACTGGAATAGTAAAACTACCCCGCCCCGACCTATTACTATTGGCTCACCATCATTCCGCTGGCGAATTACTAACCCAAATGCAAAAGTTATCCACTTAAAACCAAATCATCATTTGCTAACCACCCCAAATAAAATAGTTATGGCTGATTGGGAAAATTGGCATCAGGAACGGGGACTTTATTTCCCAATGGAGGCCTCTCCTGAGTACGAATTTCTACTTTCTATCTCTGATCATGGCAAGTCTCCGCTTAATAGCGCATTAATTAGTGCTTCAATTGGAGCTGGCTGGCACCATCATTGCTCATTAATACTTCATCATCAGCTGGAACATCAGGTTCCAGGTGCCGCTCGGTTGCTTGCAAACCTGATCACACCTCCTGATTGGAAGTAGCTGACTATTGATTGACAGTACGAACGCATAAGGGTATCAAGCGCCATTCAATTATCGGGTGTATTCCCAGAAAGCAGTCTTTATGACAAAATTTACGGATATTGATCTTCGTGCCCCTATTCTCCGCGCTGTAGAGGAAGGTGGTTATGAAAGTATGACCCCTATCCAAAGCAAGGCTATCCCAATAGTGCTCGCTGGTCATGATCTCATTGCCGTTGCACAGACAGGAACTGGCAAAACGGCTGCTTTTTCATTACCATTAATTCAGTTGCTCCTCTCAGGAGAAGGTAAAAGAAAGCCAAAGACTGTAAGGTCACTCATCCTTGCCCCAACTCGGGAACTAGCTATTCAGATTGAAGAAAATGTGCGCCGGTATGCAAAACACCTACACTATAAAATAAGTCTCGTTTATGGTGGTGCAAATCAAAACCCACAAATAAAGTCTATAGCTCTTGGTGTCGACATTCTCATTGCCACACCCGGACGTCTCCTTGATCTAATGGATCAGGGGCACATTAAACTTCACGAGGTTGAATATTTTATTCTTGATGAAGCCGACCGGATGCTGGATATGGGATTTATTAGAGATATCCGTCGGGTTGTGCAAAAGCTTCCAGCTAAACGCCAAACATTGTTTTTCTCAGCCACAATGCCAAAGTCAGTTGAAGGTCTTGCAAACAGTATTTTAACAAAACCCGAACGGGTCGAGGTTGCGCCTACAGCAACTACAGCAGAAAAAGTAGAGCAACACGTTTTAATGGTCCCCAAGAATATGAAACGGAAGCTGCTAGCTCACGTCCTGAGTGATGAAGCCTTAAAAAGGGTAATTATATTCACTCGCACTAAGCACGGCGCAAACCGGGTTTCTCGTAATCTTGAACAGCTTGGAATACTATCTAGTGCTATTCATGGCAATAAATCACAGAATGCTCGTCAAAAGGCCCTTAATGAATTTCGTGACGGTAAAATTCGAGTTCTTGTGGCAACTGATGTGGCGGCGCGGGGAATTGATGTTGATGAAATTACACATGTAATTAATTATGATCTACCTAATGAACCGGATAGTTATGTTCATAGAATAGGAAGAACAGCTAGGGCCGGGGCAACTGGAGTGTCACTCTCCTTTTGTGATCATGAAGAACGAAATTATCTTCGCGACATTGAAAAACTTATCCGTCAAAAGATTCCTCTTATGGATAACCACCCTTTTCATCTTGAAGGAATGCAGCCTGCAGATTATGCCGATAAAGATGATGATGATGATGATGATAGGCGCGGCCCCCGAAAAGGTACAAGAAGAGGTAGTCCTCACCGCAGAGGCGATGGACAAAAATCTAATCAAAAAAGTAATGGTTCAAAAAACCCATCAAATTCAAGGCGCCCAAACCAAAACGCCAACTATAACGAAGACAGTGGATCCACCAATAAGAAAAAAAATAAAAATAGAAAACACTATCGTCCCTCTAAAGCTTAATAAACTGTTAGGAAATAAAAATGAAAATAAGAACTCTGATTGTATTATTTTGTTTGACTTTATTCTCTAACTCTTTGTTTGCCAAAGATAACCGTATTGACGGTCTACGACCAGATGCTCCCGAGTTAGCTATGCCAGGCCCCTTTAAAATTGGGGTCCGTACTTTAAAATTAATTCATAAAAATCAAATAGACGCGATTAACATAAAAATCGGTACACCCTTTCCGCTTTACGATCGCCCATTAACAGTTGAGGTATGGTACCCGGCTAATACACCTGACATCGGAGGTGTTTATAAAAATGTTTATTTACGAGATGGAAAAACACAAGTTAACCTATACGGAACTGCAGTTCGCGATGCGCCGCCACTTGCTGGTAGGGCTTATCCCTTAATAATTATTTCTCATGGTTATCCTGGAAACCGCTACTTAATGAGCCATTTTGGTGAAAACCTTGCATCAAAAGGCTATATAGTTGCATCAATAGATCATACGGATAGTAATTATAAGGATGCGGGCCCCTTTTCAAGCACCCTTTTTAATCGCCCGCACGATCAAAAATTTATTCTTGATGAGATGACACGTATGAATGCATTGCAAGGTCATTTCCTTGAAAATAAAGTCAATACTGACCAAACAGGTCTAATTGGGTATTCTATGGGCGGTTATGGTGCCCTCATTACTGCGGGCGCAGGGATTACAAAGAACATAGCACAAACTGAACTAATGTCTCCAAATGGTCTTTTAAATGAACTTGTAGCTGACAGCGAGCCCCATGAAACTTTTCTTGATGATCGTTTCAAAGCAATCGTAGCAATATCTCCCTGGGGAATGGAGCGTAATTTATGGTCTAATCAAGGTCTAGCAAATATTAAAAAGCCAATATTTTTTATTTCAGGAAGTGTTGATGATGTGTCCGGTTATGAAAGTGGTACAAAACTTATCTATGAAAAAACCGTAAATAGTAATCGCTACCTTCTCACGTTTGAAAACGGCAATCATAATTCAGCAGCCCCAATTCCTGCACCAATAGAGGCCTGGACTGCCCTTTATAATAATGACAAAGGTGTAGCCTTTTCCCATTATACTGATCCAGTTTGGGATCAATTACGCATGAACAACATTGCCCAACATTTTGTCACTGCATATTTTTCAAAAATTTTAAAAAACAATTCAATGATGGACCCTTTTTTAAATTTTGCAGCTAGCAATATTGATGGTAAAGAAAAAGGTGTCTGGAAGGGGTTTGAAAACCAAAGTCACGAGGGTTTAAAGTTGGAATACCTTAGTGCTAGATAATCAAATTAAGAACTATGCGTGCATGTAAGAAAAGGTGACAATTTTTCTAGCAACATTCTTATTCCTCTCGGTCAAAAAAGTTGCGTGCGGATTTCAATGTGCCATTATAATACGACTGAAGGAGTAATAAAGTTTTTAAAAAAATATAAAAAAATTACCTTATAGATTTTCATATTGTACATTTATTAATCTCAAAGACCAAAAGGGCCAATACTCATATAACTTTATTCCTTAAAGTACCAATTCCATCAATACCTGCATCCATTTGATCTCCAGCCAAAACCGCACCGATTCCAGATGGTGTTCCCGTATAAATAAGATCACCTGGTTCTAATACAAAAAGTTCTGAAAGCTCGGCAATAATTTTAGAATAACTTGCAATCATCTGATCTATGTTACTGTCCTGTTTAACAACACCATTAACACTTAACCAAATGCGCCCTTTTTTAGGATGACCAATAATATTAGCAGGGTAAATAGCAGAAATAGGCGCTGACTTATCAAAGCCTTTTGATGGCCCCCAGGGCATTCCCTTATTTTTAAGCGATATTTGCATATCTCTACGTGTTAAATCGTTTCCAACAGCGTAGCCATAAATATGATCTTCAGCTTCACTTTCTTTAATATTTGATGCACGCTTACCGATAGCTACGACAAGTTCCACTTCATAATGAAAGTTTTTTGTGTGTGTTGGATAAGGAACATCAAGACCATCGGCTAAAACAGCATCGCCAGGTTTCATAAAATAAACAGGTTTTGCCTTTTTCGGGTCTTCACCAAATTCAAGAACATGATTGATATAATTTAGTCCCACACAATAGATACGGTTTACAGGAAATTTTTTTTCTGATCCAGAAATATCGACCACTGGGTTTGGTTTTGGTTCAAAGATCAAATTCATTTTTAGTCCTTATTTTGGTATATTTCTTCTGCACGCAATTCGAACGAGGTTACCATCCGGCGAACTGCATCGGTGAACAACCCACCAACCACTTTTTGAAAAATTTTATTTTTAAATTCAAAGTCCACTTCAAAATGAAGTTTTGAACCTCCCTCATCAAGATCTTCAAAATGCCAAGCATTGTGCAGGTGCTCTAGTGGACCCTTAATATAATCAATTTTAATTTTGTTATCACTAAGCATGACATGAGAGGTAAAACGTTCACGAAATACTTTAAAGCCAATAATTAAATCAGCATAAAAATCATCATCATTTATATTGTAAAGTCTTGCACCAATGCACCAGGGTAAGAAGTTAGGATACTCGTTAACATTTGCTACCAAATCATACATCTGTTTAGCACTATAAGGAAAAATTCTATCTTCAATAAATTGTGGCATTATAAATCATAATTTGGATTATATTTTTTCATTTCTTCAAAATCAATTGGCGCATCCTGATGAAATTTATTTTCAGCCTTTTTAATTTTTTCACGTCTAACTTCCTGGAGTACTGCAAAATCTTCACTGGCATGATGAGATGATCTTGTCAGAGGTGATGATGATACGTGAAGAAAACCCTTGGCCTTAGCTCTTTTTTTAAATTTTAAAAATTGATCTGGCTTAATAAACTCTTCAATATTCACATGTTTTTTAGTAGGCTGCAAATACTGACCAATTGTCATAAAATCTATGTCAGCAGACCGCATATCATCCATAACCTGTAGAACTTCAGTTTCACTTTCGCCAAGCCCTACCATAATTCCTGACTTGGTAAATATTTCAGGATCAATTTCTTTGACCTTGGAAAGAAGGTTTAAAGAGTGAAAGTAACGTGCCCCTGGCCGAATATAGGAGTAAAGGCGGGGAACAGTTTCTAAGTTATGATTGAACACATCAGGTTTAGAAGCGATGACAGTTTCAAGGGCACCAGGTTTATTTCTGAAGTCTGGTGTTAGTATTTCAATTGTTGTGTCCGGAGACGCTTTACGTACAGCTGCAATCACTTTAACAAATTGGTCTGCCCCGCCATCATCAAGATCATCCCGGTCAACAGAAGTAATAACAATATGTTTCATCTCAGTAACAACAACCATTTCAGCAACATGAGCAGGTTCATCAGGATCAACAGGGTTTCCTTTGCCTGTTTTAATGTTACAAAATTTACAGGCACGAGTACACGTATCACCCAAAATCATTACTGTTGTGTGTTTTTTTGTCCAGCACTCACCAATATTTGGACAAGCTGCTTCTTCACATACTGTATTAAGTTTGAGACCTCGCATAAGATTACGAGTTTCATTATACCCCTTAGATGTAGGGGCCTTCACTCGTATCCAGTCCGGTTTACGTTTATATTCTGAAAATTCTTTTTTTTCACTCATAAGAGTTCCTATTACATATGCAATGTTTTATCAAACGCATCAAGAACCGCTTCATGCATCATTTCCGACATAGTTGGATGTGGGAAAACTGTGTGCATTAGATCTGTTTCCGTTGTTTCTAAAGTTCTAGAGATTGTATAACCTTGGATCATTTCCGTCACTTCGGCCCCAATCATATGAGCACCAAGCAACTCTCCTGTTTTAGCATCAAACACAGTCTTAACCATTCCTTCAGCTTCACCCATTGCTATGGCCTTGCCATTACCTATAAAGGGAAAACGACCAACTTTAACGTTGTGGCCAGCAGAAATAGCTGCTTTTTCTGTTAAGCCCACACTAGCTACCTGAGGACGACTATATGTGCAACCTGGAATATTACCCTTATCAATCGGATGAAGATCTTTGATTTCTTTATTACCTTTATCTCGAGCAATTTTTTCAACTAAAATAACCCCTTCGTGGCTTGCTTTATGCGCAAGCCATGGTGGACCAGTAAGGTCGCCAATTGCGTGAATCGATTTCACTCCCGTATGTCCCCACTCATCTGTAACAACATGACCACGTTCTACTTTTATTTTATTAGCCTCAAGACCAATATTTTCAACATTGCCGTCAATACCAATAGCGACAATAACTATATCAACTTCTATTTTTTCTGATTTACCGTCTTTGTGCTCAACCGTGCACACAACACTTTTTTGTTTCTTTTCAAGATTAGTTACGGATGCTGAAGTCAAAATTTTAATTCCTTGAGAATTAAATGACTTCGCAGCAAATGCTGAAATTTCTTCATCTTCTACAGGTAATACCCGGTCCATCATTTCAATAACAGTCACATCAGCACCAAGTTCATTATAAAAACTAGCAAACTCTATTCCAATAGCACCTGATCCTATGACTAACATTTTTTTAGGCATTTTTTTGGGTACTAATGCATGACGATAGTTCCAAATCATGTCTCCATCTGGTTTTAGGTGGGGGAGTTCTTTTGCACGTGCACCAGTTGATAAAATAATTTCTGTTGCATCAATTAGTATTTTTTTACCATCTTTTTCAACAGACATTTTACCAGGTGAAACCAGAACACCATTACCCTCAATTACTGTTATTTTATTCTTCTTCATCAAGTGCTTAATACCACCACTCAATTGGGCAGCAATACCCCGACTACGAGCAACAACTTTTTCAAGATCAAATCCTGGCTGGTTAGCAATAAGCCCATATTCACTAGCATTTTTCATGTTGTGAAAAACTTCTGCAGACCTTAGGAGCGCCTTTGTCGGAATACAGCCCCAATTGAGGCAAATTCCACCAAGCTCGGCACGCTCAACAATTGCTGTTTTAAAACCAAGCTGTGCAGAACGAATTGCTGCTACATATCCTCCTGGACCAGACCCAAGCACTACTATATCAAATTTTTGGTTACTCATAATTAGCCCTTTTTATAGCAACATTGCAGAAGGTTGCTCAAGAAACGTCTTAACTGCAGCAAGGTAGGCTGCACCAACGGCACCGTCGATAGCACGATGATCACACGAAAGCGTAACTGTCATCACAGTAGCTATGCTTAACTCACCATTTTTAACGATTGGGCG
Organism: Emcibacteraceae bacterium; assembly: GCA_905612225.1. Taxonomy (GTDB): domain Bacteria; phylum Pseudomonadota; class Alphaproteobacteria; order Sphingomonadales; family Emcibacteraceae; genus Pseudemcibacter. The sequence continues at coordinate 49,333 of CAJQRG010000019.1, forward strand.
CTGTTCACCAGCCCCAACAGCAAGTATGGCAGCTTGTGGTGAATTAATTACAGCATCAAACTGTTTAATACCCATCATGCCCATGTTTGAAATTGAAAAAGTTCCACCTTCGTATTCTTCCGGCGCTAATTTTCCCTGGTGAGCTTTAATTGCTAGATTTTTTACTTCTTCAGATATTTGGCGAAGACCTTTTTTATCAGCACCACGTATTACTGGAGTAATAAGTCCCCCTTCAATGGCAACTGCCACTGAAATATCAGCACGCTTATACTGATGCATAACATCACCGCAATACTGAACGTTAGCATCAGGTACTTTTATGAGGGCTGCTGCACAAGACTTTATCACAAAATCATTTACAGAAATTTTATATTCGTCCGACATAGAATTAAGTTCTTTTCGCGCCCCCAAAAGGTTATCGAGCTCAATATCTACGCTAAGATAAAAATGCGGAACATTTTGCTTGCTCTCCGTTAGACGTTTGGCAATTGTTTTACGCATGTTGCTTAATTTGATTACATCAAAAGGCGCCTTTCCCTCCATATCTGTAGTCGCAGTCATTTCAGTTGAATTAGTTGTATTTGAATAATTTTCTACATCTCTCTTAATGATGCGGCCACGCGGGCCTGAACCAGAAATATTAGAAATATCATATCCATTTTGCTGCGCAATCCGTTTTGCAAGAGGTGATGCCAATATACGATTACTAGAATTGATAGCAGGTACAGGCTCCGTTAAGGGAACTGCAGAAGGTACTGATATCGTGCCAGGTTCATCAACCACAGGCTCGGAAGAAGTTGACGATGAGGCTAATTTAATAACAGTGGGCAATTCTAAGTTTTCAATAACAGAAGCATCTTCTCCATCTTCAAGAATCACTGCAATAAGTTGACCTACAGGTATTTCTTCTGCACCATCAGCTACAAAGAGTTTACCAACTACACCATCATCTATACTTTCAAGTTCCATAGTGGCTTTGTCAGTTTCAATTTCAGCTAATACAGTACCACTTTCAACAACATCGCCCTCATTAACAAGCCATTTAGCAAGTGTTCCGGTCTCCATAGTAGGAGAAAGAGCAGGCATAGTGAGTGAAATAGCCATATTTATTTATCCTCTTTATAGCAAACAGTTTTAGCAGCCGCCACAATACGCTCATCATTAACTACCGCCAGTTTTTCTAGATTTGCAGCATATGGCATTGGAACATCTTCATTTGTAACGCGCGTTACAGGCGCATCAAGATAATCAAATGCCCCTTCCATTAATCTTGCCGATATTTCTGAACTCACGGAACACGTTGCCCAGCCCTCTTCAACACAAACAACACGATTTGTTTTCTTTACGGATTCAATAATTGTTTCCATATCCAGAGGACGAATAGTCCGAAGATCGATAACTTCAGCATCAATACCGTCAGAAGCGAGTTTTTCAGCTGCATCGAGAGCAAACTTAACACCAATAGAATAAGCTACCAATGTAACATCAGATCCTTTACGAACAATACTGGCTTTCCCAATAGGAACTGTATAGTCGTCTAAATCCGGAACATCAAAACTGTAACCATAAGTAATTTCATTTTCCAAAAATATAACAGGGTTTGGATTTTTAATCGCTGCCTTCAGTAGACCTTTGCAGTCTGCAGCGCTATAAGGTGCAATTACAATAAGGCCGGGTATATGAGCGTACCAAGACGCATAATTTTGTGAATGCTGGGCTCCCACTCTAGCTGCAGCACCGTTTGGACCACGGAAAACTATAGGGCAACGGATCTGACCACCTGACATATAATTTGTTTTTGCAGCAGAGTTTACTATTTGATCAATTGCCTGCATAGCAAAGTTAAAAGTCATAAATTCAACAACCGGCCTAAGATTAGCCATGGCCGCACCAACCCCAAGACCAGCAAAACCATGCTCCGTGATTGGCGTATCTATAACACGTTCCTCACCAAACTCCTGAAGTAATCCTTGTGTCACTTTATAAGCACCCTGATATTCAGCAACCTCCTCACCCATGACAAATACACTATCATCCAAACGCATTTCTTCAGCCATAGCATCCCTAAGCGCTTCTCGCACTGTCATATTAGAAAAGCCAGTTCCTTCTGGAAAATCAGCTTCAGGTGCACTGACCGTTACAGGAGCCGTAACGTTAGTATCACTCTGTTCAGCAGAAATAGATAAGGGAGGAGCCGATGGTACCGAAACAACAGAGGCGGTAATTCCGTCAAGAACGCTAGCATTTTCACCATCTTCAAGGATGACGGCAATAAGCGTGCCAACCGCAATCCCTTCCGCACCTTCATCCACTAAAATTTTTCCCATTACGCCATCTTCGTCGGTTTCAAGCTCCATGATTGCCTTATCCGTTTCAATTTCTGCGATAACATCTCCAGGTGATACTTTTTCACCTTCCCTTTTTGTCCATTTTGCAATGTTTCCCTCTGTCATAGTAGGAGACATTGCGGGTAGAAGAATTTCTACTGACATATTATTACTTTCCTATTCTTATTCAGCGACTAGAACGTCGGTATAAAGCTCCGACGGATGTGGTTCAGCGCTATTTTGTGCAAAATCAGCAGCCTCCGAAACAAGAGCCTTAATATCTTTATCAATAACCTTAAGATCATCCTCTGATAATATATTAGCATCAAGAATCCGTTTCTTAACCTGATCAATAGGGTCAAACTCAGCACGCATTTTTGAAACCTCTTCTTTTGATCTATATTTTGCAGGATCAGACATAGAATGACCGCGGTAACGATAAGTTTTCATTTCTAAAAGTGCAGGTCCATCACCAGCCCTACATTTGGCTACAGCCCGCTCTGCGGCTTCCCTAACAGCAAAAACATCCATACCATCAACACTTTCGCCCTTAATTTTAAAACTTTCTCCACGGCGAAAAAGCTCAACCTCTGATGATGATCTGGCAATTGACGTACCCATGGCATACTGATTGTTTTCAATAACAAATATCACGGGCAGGTTCCATAATTTAGCCATATTAAAGCTTTCATAAACTTGGCCTTGGTTTACAGCGCCATCCCCAAAATAAGTAACAGAAACATTATCATTTTTGCGGTATTTATGTGCAAATGCAAGACCTGCACCAATAGGCACCTGAGCACCTACAATACCATGGCCACCATAAAAACCATGCTCAACGCTAAACATATGCATTGACCCACCCTTACCCTTAGAAATACCAGTTGCCCGGCCCGTAAGTTCTGCAAGAATTAATTTAGGGTCAATTTTACATGCAAGCATGTGGGCATGATCCCGATAACTAGTTAGAACACTATCGCCGTCTTTTAGTGTTGCCTGGATACCAGTGACAACAGCTTCCTGACCAATATAAAGATGACAAAAACCTCCAATCAATCCCATCCCATACATTTGACCAGCCTTTTCCTCAAAACGACGCATCAAGAGCATACCTTTATAGTATTCCATCAATTCGTCATTGGTAGCAGTAGGGGTATTTTTTTTGACTGCCTTGCGGCGCGCCGCAGGCTTCCCACTTTTGGTTTTGCGGGGGACAGATTTTTTAGTCATATTCTTAACTCATTTAGTTGATACAAGTTTCATAAATTTTACAACATAAAACTATGAAATAAACCTAATATAAAGATACTAGATCATCTTTAAAATATACCCCATAATCACCAAAAGTTATTGAAATACAACACTTATTTATAATTAACTATAATATGGTTAATCAATTAAATTTTCCATATTGAATATATTTAATTTTTATAACTATAACAACATGAAAACAAATGACTTTTAGTGTAAAGTTATTTTAAAAATTAATTTTATCTGGGAATAATAATTTCATCCGGATGAGAAAAGCCAAGGTTCTTGCGAACGAGTTCATCAAGGTAATCCGGATCAACATGATTACTAGAAATCAAACCAACATGAAACTCTAGAACTTTTCGTTCAGACTTCAAGCTATCCTGACGAAATTTTAAAGCTGCAATTTCATCAGCAAGCATATTTTGTGTGGCTACACTCTTAAATGCATGAGCTCCAAAATAAAAAGATACAAGAAGAGCAAAAAGGGGCACTGTGATCTCACGAAGACGATAAAAAATTGATTTTTTATTTTTCATAGGATGAGAGAATCATATACGATTCGTCAGGTCAAGAAAAAAATGCAAAATAATTGAATGGAGTCAAATACATAGATCAAAAATATCTATAAATATTTGATCTATGTTCATTAGTCAATTTTGGTAAGGAAAGCTTAAAAACAATTTGCTCTCATATCAAAATTCTAAATTACTTAACGCAGTATACTCTTACCAGAATAGCGTGCGGCATCTCCAAGCAACTCTTCGATGCGCATTAATTGATTATACTTTGCTAGCCTATCTGAGCGTGCCAATGAACCAGTTTTAATCTGACCACAATTAAGCGCTACAGCAAGATCAGCGATTGTAGCATCCTCAGTTTCACCGCTTCTGTGCGACATAACAGCCGTGTAATTTGCATGATGAGCCATATTTACCGCATCCAGTGTTTCACTCAAAGTACCTATTTGGTTTACCTTAACTAAAATTGAATTAGCTACTCCTTTATTAATACCATCAGAAAGTCTTTTCTGATTGGTTACAAATAAATCATCGCCCACAAGCTGAACTTTACTACCTAATGCTTCCGTAAGTGCCTTCCAGCCAACCCAATCATCTTCATCCATTCCATCTTCTATGGAAAAGATAGGATATTTATTACAAAGGTCAACGTAGTAGTCAACCATACCATTAGCATCGAATATTTTACCTTCACCTGAAAGAGTATAACTTCCATCTTTATAAAACTCCGATGAGGCTGCATCTAAAGCCAACATAATATCCTCACCCGGCCTATAACCCGCACATTCAATTGACTTCATAATAAAGTCAAGAGCACCCTCTGTCCCACTCAAGTTTGGAGCAAAACCGCCCTCATCACCAACACTGGTGCTATGCCCTGCATCAGAAAGGTTTTTCTTAAGAGTATGAAAAATTTCAGCACCCATACGAACCGCTTCACGAATATTTTTTGCTGAAACTGGCATAATCATAAATTCTTGAATATCAATTAGGTTATTGGCATGTTCGCCACCATTAATAATATTCATCATGGGAACAGGAAGCATATGAGCGTTTGGGCCACCAAGATATGAATAAAGGGGCATAGAAATTTCATCTGCAGCAGCCTTTGCGGCAGCTAGACTAACTCCTAAAATAGCGTTTGCACCAAGGCGTGACTTATTTTCTGTGCCATCAAGGGTACACATTATATTATCTAAAGCCGCCTGCTCTTCAGCATCAATGCCTTTCAACGCTTCATAAATTTCAGTATTAACGGCCTCAACAGCCCTTTCTACCCCCAAACCCATATAACGTTTTCCACCATCACGAAGTTCAACCGCCTCGTGAATGCCGGTAGATGCGCCAGAAGGCACAGCGGCGCGGCCAAAGGCACCCGTTTCAAGTGTGACGTCAACCTCAACAGTTGGGTTACCTCTACTATCAATGATTTCACGGCCTTTAATATCGATTATAGCTGTCATTTTATGTCTCTGGTTATTTAAACAAGTCTAGATTGATGCAGAGCAGCCTCAATAAAAGAAGAAAATAACGGATGCGGGTTAAAAGGTTTTGACTTAAGTTCAGGATGAAATTGAACACCTATAAACCAAGGATGGTCTTCCATTTCTACTATCTCAGGGAGTGCACCATCAGGAGAAATTCCAGAAAATTTAAGACCTACAGCCTCAAGTTTCTCACGATAATTAATATTAACCTCATAACGGTGACGGTGACGCTCATGAATAGTTTCAATCCCATACACATCCGCCACATGACTACCAGGAGTAAGTTCTGCCTCATAAGCACCAAGTCGCATGGTGCCCCCCTTGTCATCATCTGCACCGCGCTTATGTATCACACCATCTAACTCCCACTCAGTCATAAGGCCAACAATTGGTGCGTCCGTAGGACCAAATTCGGTTGAATTTGCACCTTCAATAGAGGCTAAATTTCTTGCCACTTCTATACAAGCCATTTGCATTCCGAAGCAGATCCCAAAGTATGGAATTTTATGTTCACGGGCGAATTTTGCTGCAGCGATTTTTCCTTCTGTACCACGCTCTCCAAAACCACCTGGTACAAGAATTCCATCGACACTTTCGAGTACAGTCATCGCATTATTATCTTCAAAAACCTTAGCATCAATCCATTCAATTTTTACTTTAACATTATTAGCAAAGCCTCCGTGAACTAGGGCTTCTGATAAAGACTTATATGCATCTTTAAGTTGAACATATTTACCAACCACAGCTATCGTTATTTCGCCTTCCGGCTCATTAACACGATCCGATACATCAAGCCAGCGAGATAAATTAGGTTTTTTGTCAGAAGGGTCAATCCCAAAGGCCTTAAGCACTTCTATATCAAGCCCCTCAGCATGATAATTAAGTGGAACCTCATAGATACTTTTAGCATCGAGTGCTTGAATAACCGCACTTTCTGCAACATTACAAAAAAGACCAATTTTACGGCGCTCATCATCAGGAATTTCATGTTCAGAGCGACATACCAGAACATCCGGCTGAATTCCTATACCCCGAAGTTCCTTAACAGAATGCTGTGTCGGTTTTGTTTTGAGCTCACCTGCGGCAGCTATATATGGAACTAGTGTCAGGTGCACATAAATGCACTGGCCACGCATGTCGTTACCAAGTTGGCGAAGCGCCTCAAGAAATGGAAGACTTTCAATATCACCTATAGTACCGCCAACCTCACAAAGGATAAAATCAGTTCCCTCCTCAATATTTGAGGTAACAAATTCTTTTATGGCATTGGTAACATGTGGGATAACCTGCACAGTAGCACCCAGGTAGTCGCCACGACGTTCTTTTGCAATAATATCTGAATAAATTCGTCCAGTAGTGACATTATCCGATTGCTTGGCAGGAACACCCGTAAAGCGTTCATAATGGCCAAGATCAAGATCAGTTTCTGCACCATCATCGGTAACAAAAACTTCGCCATGCTGATAGGGGGACATAGTCCCAGGGTCTACGTTAAGATAAGGATCGAGCTTTCTAAGTCTTACTGAATAACCCCTTGACTGCAATAGCGCACCAAGAGCTGCGGAAAGAAGCCCCTTCCCTAGAGAGGAAACCACACCACCAGTAATAAATATATAACGTGTCATTAGTTGCTTTCAATCCAAAAATAAATCTAAAACCACCTACTTTAAAATTAACTCCACATCGAAGGCCGTTTATAACTTAATTTGAAACGGGTACTTGCGGCGTCATCTCATCTTCTACTAACTCCGGCATTTGTTCACTTAATGCAGCAGGCGCTGATCCATCAAGAACCGATGTGCTTACGGCCTCGTTTTTTGCCATCCAAGCAAGTGCTAGGCTCGTTACAAAAAAACAGCCCACAAAAATTGTTGTCAGGCGTGTCAACAGATTAGCCGCAGAACGACCAGTCATCATACTGCCCTGACCACCACCAATTCCAAGGCCACCACCTTCAGATTGCTGAAGTAAAACCGTTATTACTAGGGCAATCGCTAACATTAGGTGTATAACAAGAACGACTTCTTCCATGCTATCTTACTCAATCCATTAATAAATTACCGCACTATTTATAATTAGCGCGTTTCGTGTTAATTATAAGAGGCTTTTAACCTAATGGTTGAACAATGGCTAGTATAAAATTAGTCAAATTGGTCATATACTGAAATTATATTAAAAAAGTCATCCGCCTTAAGGCTAGCACCACCAACAAGCGCACCGTTTACATTAACTACTGACATAAGCGTGTGAGCATTAGATGCGTTAACCGAGCCACCATAAAGTATATTAATTTTATCCCCATCATTTCCAAAACGCTCCACAAGAACCTTTCGTATAACAGCATGAACCTCTTTCACACTACCTACTGTTGGCACCTTTCCTGAACCAATCGCCCATATTGGCTCATATGCAATGATAGTATTCTCTGCAGTAGCGTGACTTGGAATAGATGAATTAATTTGAGATACTATTACCTCAAGTGTTTTTTTAGCTTCGTACTCATGAATAGTTTCCCCAACACAAATAATTGCAGTAGTTCCCACGGTCTGCGCTTGCGTTGCTTTTTTATTTACTATTTTATTATCTTCGCCGTGACCCACACGCCGCTCTGAATGACCAATAATGATATGACTGCATCCAATGTCTCTTAGCATTTCTGCAGATATATCGCCAGTATGAGCTCCATTCGTGTTTGTATGACAATCCTGAGAGCCAATAAAGACATGTTCTAAGTTTAACTGTACTATCGAACTTATCAATGTAACCGGCGGACAAATTAACACATCACATTTAGGAGCACTTCTAACTAGAAAGTCATTTAATTTAATGATTTCATTCAACGAGGCCCTAAGACCATTCATCTTCCAATTTCCAGCAACGAGCGGCTTTGGTCTTATCATAACTTATTTGATCCCTACATGATGACTCTTAATAGTTTAACTAACAGATATTTATAAAGTTTTCTATAAGGTTTCTAAAATTTTCGACACTTTTATGGTTGCGATCTGGGGGTGAGGATACTATTATAGTAAAAATAAATTCAACGAGCGATAGAGAATGCTCCAAAAAATTACAATTATGTAGGTAGTTATTATGTTTGACTTTTTTAGAAAAGGCATGGGATCAATATTTGCTGGTGGGCTTCTCGCCATGCTTATTGCCAGTTTTGTTTTATGGGGAGTAGGTGACCCTCTTAGCACACTCAGCTCAGACGAGATTGCTGAGGTAGGTGACGAAAAAATAACTCCATATGATCTTCAGCAGGCTTTTGAAAGTGAATATCTTAGAATTCAGCAACAAGCAGGAGATAGTCTTACTCGAGAATTAGCTATTCAGGTAGGGCTTGGATCTCAAGCTATTGCTAAACTCCTAGAACTAAAAGCTTATGATGTTGAAACCTCCAACCTCGGATTACGTACCTCAGACAAAGATTTGCGTGATTATATATATAACATTCAAACATTTCAGGATGAAACTGGCCAGTTTAATCGTAGTTATTTTGATCAATATACCCGCTCTCAAGGTTATACTACTAAGGACTTTGAAGCACTTTTACGTGAAGAAATGGCCAGGGCAAGTTTAATAGAATCCCTTATTGGCAATATTATAGCTCCCGAGATAGCTACAACTACCTTAACTAAATATGCATCTGAAGAAAGAACTTCTGAAATTCTTGCAATCCCTGCTAGCTTAATGACTGGTATAGGCGAGGTGAATGATGAAATTTTAAAAATTTATTTTGATGAAAACAAATTGAATTATATGTCGCCCGAATATCGTGATATTAGTTATTTTGAAGTTTCCGCAACAACAGTTGCTTCAACTATCAGCGTGAGCGATGAGGAAGTAGTTGCAAATTATGAAAGTCGCATTAGCGAGTTCACTAAAGAAGAAGAGCGAGGCTTTGTACAAATGTTCTTTGACGACCTTGAAATTGCAAATGCAGCCTACGCAGATCTTGAAAATGGTAAAATTTTTTCTGATGTAATTGTTAACCGAACTGGAGATACTCAAGAAGAAGCAACATTCGCCCCTCTACCCAAAAATGAAATTACAGACAATTATGGACAAGAAATTACAACTCTAATTTATAATGCCCCCCTTAATGGTTATACGGAGCCAATTAACACTGATTTTGGTGTTTATATTTTTAAAGTAATCAACATCAGTCCAGGTAGTTTTCAAACTCTTGGAGAGGTAAGTAAAAAAATTGTTAATGACCTTAAAATGGAACGTGCGATAGATACCCTCTTTGATATCAGAAATCTAATTGATGATGAGTTAGCAGCGGGCTCACCAATTGAAATTGTTGCCGAAGCAGCGGGAGTAATTCTTAAAACCGTCTCTAATGTCAACATCGAAGGGATGACGGCAGACGGTTCCGCATCTACTGAACTTCCACTTATTGTAGACTTTATTGACTATAGCTTTCGTAATAACATTGGAGACGAATTAGAACTTTACGAAGGTATTTCAAACAAGTTTTACATGCTTTCAGTTGATAATATAGTTGAAAGTAATCTTCAATTATATGCCGATGTTAGAGATGCCGTTAATGAGGATTGGGCTCAATCTCGCCGTGAAACACTTGCATCTGAACTTGCTGCCCGTATAAGTGATGAATATGCAACAGCAGAAAATATTGATAAAACACTTGCAGAATATGAAGGGCTGCTGTCACAACTTACGGTTAATGAGGTCATTGTTAGTCGCGCTAATAATGATAATGTGGTTTCTACAGAAATACATAGCAGTATCTATTCTCAGGACGTCGGCAGCATTAAAATCATACCCGCATCTAACGGCGATGGTTCTGTAGTAGTTCGCGTAAAAGACAGGTCCTTTGCAGATAATGTAGATGAAAGTGTTCTAAATGATACAAAAGTTCAAATTCAAAGGTCATATCAAAATGACTTGATGCAATCATACATCACTCACCTTTATGAGACCCTTCCAGTCATTGTAAAGGAAGATAACGTTCAAGCTACACTTAAAGCTATAGCAGATCCCACACAGTAAAAATGACACTTTTACAGAAAAAAAGTGAATTTATTAAAAAATAAATAAAATCAATACCTGGGTGTTGAGGTTTATGAACATACTCTATAGGGTGACTAGAATAGAAAACCTTATTTAATGAGACCTATAAAAATATGACTGACTTGTTTGAAACGGCTGTCACAACAGCCGATTACTCTGCTAAAGATATTGAAGTACTTGAAGGATTAGAGCCAGTACGTTTACGTCCAGGAATGTATGTAGGTGGCACCGATGAGCGGGCACTCCACCATTTGGTTTCTGAAGTTTTTGATAACAGTATGGACGAAGCAGTGGCAGGCCATGCAACCCGCATTGAAATTACCATGAATGTTGATGGTTCTATTGCCATAGCTGACAATGGACGCGGTATTCCTGTTGACCCTCACCCAAAGTATAGGGATAAATCTGCCCTAGAGGTTATTTTTACTACCCTTCATTCTGGAGGAAAGTTCAATAGTAAGGTTTATCAAACTTCCGGTGGACTTCATGGTGTTGGAATTTCAGTTGTTAATGCACTTTCAGAATGGACTAATGTAGAAGTTGCCAGAGATAAAACCCTATGGACGCAAAGTTTTTCTCGCGGTAAAGCAACAAGTAAAATAACTAACAATGGAACAACTCCAAATCGCAGGGGGACCAAAGTTACGTTTCTTCCAGATCATGAAATTTTTGGGATAGGCAATATAACCTTTAAACCGAGTATTCTTTATAAGCTTTCACGTTCGAAAGCGTATCTTTTTAAAGGTATTGAAATTCGCTGGCAATGCGATCCTTCGCTAATTTCTGAAAAAGAAAAAGAAACTATTCCTCAAAAGGAAATACTTCATTTTCCAGGAGGACTCAATGATTACTTAGCGCTCCTCACTAATAGTAGAAGCTTGGTCACGTCAGAGAATTTTCACGGTAAAGTCCCGCTTGCAGATCAAGCAGGTCAGATTGAGTGGGCAATCACTTGGCCAGAATATGGAGATGGCAGCATATCATCATATACCAATACTGTGCCTACCCCAGAAGGCGGTACTCATGAAAGCGGCGTGAGGGGGGCACTTCTCAAGGGTATCAAAGCCTACGGTGAACTCGTTGGCAACAAAAAAGCGACGAACCTAACTGGTGATGATATTTTTAATGGTGCTTGCGTACTTATATCCTTATTTATTAAAAATCCTCAATTTCAAGGCCAAACTAAAGACAAACTTACTAACCCAGAAGCCCTTCGGCTTACAGAGAATGCTCTTCGTGATCACTTTGATCACTGGCTTTCAGGTTCACCGGCGATGGCGAATGATCTACTAAGTTGGTCGCTTGAGCGAATGGAAGAACGCCTTCGTCGCCGTGCAGAAAAAGAAGTTAAGCGGGCTAGTGCCACTAGTAAGCGTCGACTACGCCTCCCAGGAAAACTATCTGACTGTTCTAATGCTGAAGCAGATGGCACGGAAATTTATATTGTGGAAGGAGACAGTGCTGGCGGTTCTGCAAAACAAGCAAGAGACCGAAAAACTCAAGCTATTCTGCCAATTCGCGGTAAAATACTCAATGTAGCATCTGCGACACGGGATAAAATTAACGCTAATCAAGAGATTGCGGATATTAATCAGGCCCTTGGTTGCGGTAGCGGTGATAAATATATAAAAGACGAGCTCAGGTATGAACGCGTAATTATAATGACCGATGCCGATGTTGATGGAGCCCATATCGCTACCCTTCTAATCACAATGTTTTATCAAGAAATGCCTGAGCTTATTAAGGATGGTCACCTTTTTATTGCACAACCTCCTCTTTACCGGATAGCCCAAGGTGGTACAGTCTATTATGCTCGCGATGATGCACATAAAGACGAACTAATGGAAAATGAATTTAATGGTCGCGGTAAAATAGAAGTGAGCCGCTTTAAAGGTCTTGGTGAAATGCCCGCCTCACAACTTAAGGAAACCACAATGCTTCGCGGAAAGAGAACCCTCCTGCGCGTTGTAATTGAAGAAGGCACTCGCCTTGAGACTGCTGAAAAGGTGGATCAACTTATGGGTAAAAAACCTGAACTTCGCTTTCAATTTATTCAAGAAAATGCCGCAAAGGTAGCAGAACTTGATATTTAGATAACATTCTATTTTAATTTGATGTTTATTTATGAATATCAAATAATTATCTATCTAGTGAATAATGTAAGGTTAATTTTATTTTATTTTATTTTATTTAGGCCTCTCACCTGCAACTCTAAGGAAATCATTGACATTTTACCTTATTTCCCTATCCTCCGCCAAAATGATGACACAAAAAGGACGTCGACCAACACATGAGTTTTGATTATTTAGGCCTAAGTGACGAACTACTCTCTGCAATCAAAGATGCAGGATATAGCGAACCAACCCCTATCCAGAAAAAAGCCATTCCAAGTGTTCTGCAGGGTCGTGATATTCTTGGTATAGCCCAAACCGGGACCGGAAAAACTGCAGGCTTTACCCTTCCAATGATAGATATTCTTGCTCAGGGACGTTCACGTGCCAGGATGCCAAGATCGCTTATTCTAGAACCTACTCGCGAACTTGCTGCTCAGGTCGAAGAAAGTTTTGTAAAATACGGAAAAAATTCAAAACTCTCCTGTGCTCTCCTTATTGGCGGTACTGATTTTGTTGGTCAGGTTAAAAAACTTGATAAGGGTGTCGATGTATTAATTGCCACACCAGGTAGACTTCTCGATCACATGCAACGTGGTAATGTAATGCTTAGTGGTGTACAAATCTTAGTTGTTGACGAAGCAGATCGGATGCTTGATATGGGTTTTATTCCTGATATTGAAAAAATTTGTAAAATGTTACCTAAAAAAATTCAATCATTATTCTTTTCAGCAACTATGCCCACAGAAGTAAAAAAGCTCACCGATAGTTTTCTTAAAGACCCTAAAGAGTTTGAGGTGTCTTCACCAACTCAAACGGCAGTAACCATCGAACAGCATTTGGTTAAGTTTAAAGGAACTGATAGTATAAAGAGGCAAGTACTTCGCCATTTAATTAAAGCTGAAAATGTGAGTAACGCTATTATTTTTTGTAACCGCAAAAAAGAAGTAAAAATTGTAAACAAATCTTTACAAGTCCATGGCTTTAGTGCTTCTGAACTACATGGTGATCTGCACCAAAGCACTAGAATGGAAGTTTTGACTGCCTTTAAAGCTGGCAAAACTAAAATTCTTGTTGCAAGTGACGTAGCAGCCCGTGGATTAGACATTCCTGATGTTGGTCATGTATTTAATTTTGATGTACCCTCAAATCCTGAAGATTACGTGCACCGTATCGGAAGAACTGGACGTGCTGGGAAAAAAGGTACCTCATTTACCCTCAGCACTCAATCAGATAAAAAATATTTAGATGGTCTACTTAAATTTCTTGCTAAGGATATACCTCTTTATAAAATCCCCAAAGAAATACTGGAAGATAATAAATCTCCACGTCATTCTAGCTCTGGGTCTAAACAATCCGGTTTTAAAAGTCACGAGAAGGTAAATAACAGTTCTCAACGTAATTCCCTAAATAAAAAACCAATAAAAAAGCAAACGCCTCAAGCCGAAAGACCAATAAAAAGACAATCGTCTCAAAATGAAAAAGAAATTAAAAAGCAATCTTCACAAGATAATAAAACACACGAGAAAACCCTCGGTATGGGTGGGCATATGCCAGATTTTTTAAATCGCTAATTACTAAATAAAAAAATTATAGATAGACGACTTAACCTTCCTTTACAGTCGCTGTAGCTGGCAATACTTGATACGTCTGTCCAATCATCGGTGGTATCGGAGTACATACCATTCTGCATTCATTCCCTACCTACCAACAGTATCAAACGCCTTTTTTAGTATAGCCGTAATCTTTATAAAGTATTATGCTAAGAATAGAAGCAACGCGTTGACCATGGCTACAACGAAGCAATATTTATTGACCTTTACGCTTACTATATCAATAGTAACTTTTATCTTGCTAAGGCCAATATCAGAAAAATCGGAATTAAATGAAGGTTCCTGCATGTAAGGGATTTGGATATATGAATTTTCCTGTTACCCAACATTTTTTTGTTCATTAAAATCAATATTTTCATTGAGTTCCCGAATATTTATAATTAAGTCAAAACCCTGATCGTTAAACGTTCTAATTTTATCACAGTCAGGTTATGCTGAGTAAATAACATACCAAAATAAGGGATTTTATCAAGATTACTAAAAGAAAGATGCAGACTAGGGCTTATTCTATTAATTTCTGATATCGAAACGCACTGGGCGATAGAGAATTTACTAAAAGGTATTAGAATAAAAAAGGTTTTAAAAATAAATTTTAATAGGCATATAACTTTCAGCTTTATTTTAACAATTTATCAATCAAGGGTAATAAAGTACTCATCTAGCGCTGCAATAACACCCTTGCTAGTTAGTCCAGCCCTAGCAGCATATAACAGAGCATTATCAGTAGTGTAACCATAGTTTCGAACCAGAACGGCTGCAAGCGCTCCAGCAGAACGTTGGCCAGATTGGCAGTGAAAAAGTACTTTTTGTCCACGTAATGCGGTTTTCTCTAAGATCTTACTAATTTCCTTAATTGCCTGTGGATCTATTCCTCGGGGTCTATCAGCGAGGTTGCCCTTATAAAAAGAAATTTGTTTAAACGGTACACCAGCATCATTAAGGAGTTTTCTGTTATCAAACCCAACTGGTTCATCATCGAAACGCGCACTTAGAACAAAATCAAAACCTTGTTCCTTAAGCATTGAAATTGTTATTTCATCTGGTTGTCTACTGTATACTACATGTCCAAGTTGTGGTGTTTTATCAAGATTTCCAAAGGGTGTTTGCATACCCTCACTAATAAGATCTACTTTTGGATCAATTTCCATAGTGTCCAAAAACTCATTATGAACTTTAATCAAAAATTTACTAGTCATACCAGCCTTCACAGCAGAAGAATTAGCAACATCACGTGAATAGCCTGCTTTGTAAAGTGCAGCTCCAAGAAGCGACCCTGCTCGCTGAGAATGAGTGCAATGCAACATTACTTTAGTTCCGTTCCTCTCAGTTATATCCAAGAGAGAGATTAATTCATCAACACTTTTTTTATTTATAGTCCGGCCTTCCATATAAGGAATTTGGACATATGACATTCCCGCCGCCTCCACGACTTTTCGCTCGTCGTAACCTTCATCCTCTGCTTCGCCACGTATATTAATAACTACTTTTATGTCTAAATCCTTATATAAACCAATTGTGTCCTGATCTGGCTGATCAGCGAAGATCACATTCCCCCATTGGCTAATTACTGAATGGTTCCCCAAAGACTTGATATTAGTATTAACAACAAGTGGTGAACTTTGCGAATTAGAAAAGCTTACAGTAAGAATAAAACAAAATGTAAAACACAGAATAAAACAAAGAAGTTGATAGGCAGGCGCAGATATATTTTTTTTTATGTTCATCCCGTATTCCTTAATTATGGTTAAGTAGGAATTATACTTTTATAAATAACTCTATTCAACATCATTATTAAATTGCTTTATATTTTCATGATTTGTACTCGTTTGTACTTGACTTGTTCTTTATGTAAGTATAATAATAAAAAAAATTTTAATAAAAAAGAGAAAAAAGATGGACATATTAATACATTACACAAGCCTTCTGTTAACTTTAATGCTAGGCATACTTGTTTTTAATGGCTTAACAAAAATATTTTATGGTTTAAAAAATTATTTTAAAATAGAAAATACAAAAATAACTGAAGAAGCGTTTAAATATTCATCATTAAATTTTAACAAATATCCCAACTTGCAAAAACTAAATCTTAGGTATTGTAAGGGTTAAACTTCAACCTATTTTATTAATTTTATCAAATTCACCAAATTCATAATTGATCGACCACTCGATCATTATTTTATAAACGGTTGCAAGAAGTTCTGGATCAACATCAGTTCTTTTTGCATGCCTAGTTACTTTATTAATAACATCTTTAATACGTTCTTCATCTCTAATCAGGTTCCTATTTTTCTTTATACGAGCCGCTTGATCCATATAACTTTTGCGAAGCGCTAAAATCTCCACAATTGCCTCATCAAGAGTATCAATCTCAATGCGAAGTTCAGCCATACTTTCGCACTTTTGCCGCTTCAAACCAAATATTTCAAATAAATTTTTAAGTTTCATTTTTTACCTCAAATTTAAATAAGAGTAATACTTAAGTTAGTTTTTAATCTTAATAAAGAGCTAAATTTATTAAAATTAAATAAGAAGGGTTAAAACATTTATATACGTTGATTGTTACCTAATAATTTAGAAAATTGTATAGCTTAAATAAAAAGGCACGCCTGAATGGCATGCCATTTAGGACAAATATATTTAAATTTAATCTTTGGGTTTAATTTCTCGCTTAATTTCTGGAAAAACCGTACGCAAATGCAGTTCCCTTAATTGCTTAGTTTCTACTTCACTAGGAGCCTTCATCATTAGATCTTCAGCTTTTTGGTTCATTGGAAATAAAATAACCTCACGAATATTTGGTTCATTTGCTAACAGCATGACAATACGGTCTATACCTGGTGCTATGCCACCATGGGGAGGGGCTCCATACTTAAGAGCATTTAGCATTCCGGAAAATCGTTCCTCTACAACCTCCGGTCCATGACCAGCTAATTCAAATGCCTTATACATAATTTCAGGAACATGGTTTCTGATGGCACCAGATGATAGTTCAATACCGTTACAAACAATATCATACTGATATCCCAGAATATCTTCTGGGTTCATTGTATTTAGCGCTTCCAAACCACCTTGTGGCATTGAAAAAGGATTATGACTAAAATCAAGTTTCTTTTCCACATCATCATATTCATACATCGGAAAGTCAACTATCCAGCAAAATTTAAATTCATCACCACTTATGAGTTGGAGGTCATCACCCACCTTTGTGCGTGCATGGCCTGCTAGTTTAGATGCTTCACCAACATTACCACACGCAAAGAAAATACCATCATTACTACCTAGAGAGGCAATACCCATTAATTTAGAAATACGTTCCTCATCTAAGTTCTTAGCTATAGGGCCCATAGCTTCACCGTCTTTAAAACGAATATAACCAAGCCCAGCAAAACCTTCTCCACGAGCCCAATCATTCATCTTATCAAAGAAGCTTCGTGGCATATTGCCACCAGCCCCAGGAGCAGCGATAGCCCTAACAACTGCACCATTTTTGATTGCATTAGCAAAAATACCAAAACCTGAACCATCAAATATTTCAGTAACATCGCAGATTTCGATTGGATTTCTAAGGTCTGGTTTATCATTCCCATATTTAAGCATGCTATCTTTAAAAGTTATGCGAGGAAATGGTGCCGGAGTAACTTTTTTATCCGAAAATTCTTCAAATATACCATGCATAACAGGTTCAATAGCCGCAAATACGTCATCCTGCGTTACATATGACATTTCCATATCTAGTTGATAAAATTCGCCAGGACTCCGATCCGCACGAGCATCTTCATCGCGAAAACAGGGTGCAATCTGAAAATACCTATCAAAACCAGCAATCATTAGTAACTGTTTAAATTGTTGCGGCGCTTGCGGCAGGGCATAAAACTTACCCGGATGCATACGTGATGGTACAAGAAAATCTCGCGCTCCCTCCGGAGATGAAGCAGTTAGGATAGGTGTTTGGAATTCTTTAAATCCCTGATCAGTCATACGACGACGAATACTGGTAATAATATCAGAGCGTAAAACAATATTATTATGTATGCGTTCACGCCGTAGATCAAGAAAGCGATATTTCAGACGTATATCTTCGGGGTATTCCTGATCACCAAAAACAGGCATTGGAAGTTCTGCCGCTTCATTGAGCACATCGACTTTAGTAACAAGTATCTCAATACCGCCAGTTGGCAAATCAGAATTAACAGCTACAGAAGTCCGTTTAATAACTTCACCTTCAACTCGAATAACGCTTTCAGCCCGTACATTTTCCGCGATATCAAAAATTTCTTTAAAATCACTGTCAAAAACACATTGAGTAATACCGTAATGATCACGCAGATCAATAAAAAGAAGTCCACCATGATCACGCTTTCTATGGACCCACCCAGAAAGACGTGCTATTTCGCCAACTTGATCGCTGCTAAGCTCACTACAGTTATGTGATCGATATTCATGCATTATTTTTCTACATCTTTTTTAATATACAGTTTTAATTTATTGTCTTTTTGTGCTTTATTGTCACTTTGTCAAGTTAATCTTTAACCTGAACCAATATATTAAGGATAAAAATGAGTGTAATTACTACAAGCGAAGCTTTAAAAGAACTTTGCATACGACTTGGAAAGTCTGAATATGTAACTGTTGATACAGAGTTTTTACGGGATAAAACTTATTATTCCATTCTGTGTTTAATACAAATTGCCGACGATAATGAATTTCATGCTATCGATACTCTAGCAGCAGGGCTTGATCTTACACCCTTTTATGATTTGATGGAAAATGAAAAAGTACTGAAAGTGTTTCATGCCGCTAAACAAGACATTGAAATATTTGTCAATATGGCAGGCGTAATTCCAAAACCATTATTTGATAGTCAAATAGCCTCGATGGTATGTGGTTTCGGCGACAGCATCGGGTATGAAAAGCTTGTCATGTCACTTTGTAATCAGACTTTAGACAAAAGCACCCGTTTTACCGACTGGTCACGCCGGCCCCTCACCCAAAGACAAATTGATTATGCCCTTGGAGATGTAACACATCTTCGCATTATATATAAAAAGTTAGCCGCTCAACTTAAAGAAAATGGTCGTGAACATTGGCTTAATGAAGAACTTGCCCATATGCTTGATAAAGAAAGTTACATAACAAAACCTGTAAATGCATGGAAACGCATCAAAATTCGAAATAGTAACCGTCGCTTTAACGCAATTGTCCATAAAATCGCTCAGTGGCGCGAAACAGAGGCACAACGGCGTAATATTCCCCGCAACCGGGTAATGCGTGACGAGGTTCTCTTAGAACTTTCTGCAGTACGCCCTACACACAAAAATGCTTTGACTAGCGTCCGCGGCCTAGGTGCTAATTTTTCCTCAAGCCGAGGCGGCGACGCTGTAATATCAGCAATTGCAGAAGCTA
>CAJQRG010000020.1 GCA_905612225.1 Emcibacteraceae bacterium
ACCTAAGGACCTTAAATTAGGTCTACCCGGTGAGGATAAAGAGGGTGTTATTGGAGCTGCAGAATTTGTTGGTTGGTATAATAGCCACCCCGATTTTGCAGACCTTAACTTAAACCTAAACATTAAAAATGTTGTTGTAATTGGGAATGGTAATGTAGCGGTGGATTGTGCCCGTATTTTAGCAAAAACTGCTAAGGAAATGGCCGGCACGGACCTTGCACAGCATGCCGCAAAGCTTATCCACCCAGCACCTATTAAAAATATTTATTTGGCAGGAAGACGTGGACCTCTTGAAGGGAAATTTACTCCAAAGGAACTAGGAGAACTTGGTCAATTAGAAAATTGTGTTGCACTTGTTGACCCTAAACAAATTCCAAATGATCTAACGGATGTTGACCCAAGAGAGTTAACCTTAAAAAGCAAAAACTTAACTCATTTAAAAAAATTTACTGAAAACACTTCTTCCGAAAAGCCTATCAATCTACACATCATGTTTTATGCATCCCCTATTGAAATACTTGGACAAGATCAGGTTACAGGCATAAAATTCGAAAAGACAAAAGTCGAAGCGGGGAAGTGTATAGGCCTTGGTGAATATTTTAAAGTTCCCTGTAAAATGGTCTTATCAGCAATTGGTTATCAATCCACCCCCATCTCTGGCGCACTATTTGATAGAAAGCGTGGCCGTTTTAAAAACGAGGATGGTTTTATAGAAAATGGACTTTATACTGTAGGCTGGGCTAAACGAGGACCATCGGGCACGATTGGCACGAACAAACCTGATGGTATTGCTGTTGCTAAACTCATTTTGGAGCAATCATCTCCGTCAGGAAAAAAAGGCCGCACTGGTCTCGATGAACTCGTAAGCAAGCGTGGGCTTAAAATTGTGACCTTTGAAGGCTGGAAAAAAATCGAAGCAGCTGAAGAAAAAGCAGCCGAGGGGCTAGCACCTCGGGCTAAATTTACCCGTATAGAAGATATGTTAAAAATTATAGATTAGATAATAAAGAAAAACTCTTTTATCACCTATTTGATCTAAAGCAACAAGCAAGAGAATTAAAGAAGTCGGCTAATAATAACTGGCAGATGATAACAAGTGGGAATAAGGTAATTAAAGCGTTTATAGTTTTTACCGATTTACTCTTACGAAAAAAATCATAATTTCTAAAAAAGTAAACCGGTTCTAACTATTTTTTACTAAATCTGTATTTAATTTACACGAATAAGTTCAACAGTAAAAATTAAATCTTCATTCTGACCTATGGGCCCCCCCGGTGTTCCGCTTTCACCATATGCAAGGTCTGAAGGAATAAAGAATTTGTACTTAGCCCCCTCCTTCATCAATTGAACGCCTTCTGTCCATCCAGATATTACACGGTTAAGCGGAAACTCAGCGGGCTGACCTCGGGCAACACTGCTGTCGAAGACTGTGCCGTTCGTTAGCGTACCTTCATAATGTACAGTGACCATATCTGTAGCTAATGGTTGCTTGCCTGAACCTTCAAGAAGAACTTTATATTGTAAGCCGCTTGCAGTAACAATAACGCCATCTTTATTTTTATTTTCTTCTAAAAAATTTAATTCACTATTCATTTGTTGCTCCATTGTATCTTTATTTTCAGTAGTTTCCTGTTCAATTGCTTGCTCGGAACAAGATATGATTAAAATTGAAGCTATTGGAACGGCTACAATTTTAGTTAATTTATTAAGAGTGAATGACATTAAATGACTCCTCAGTTTTATTTCATTCGATTTAAAGGACATGTCTGATATAAAGCAAAATTGCTGTAGTTCCTAGTTTGAATTTTGATCATGATGATATTGGTGGTTTCATGTAACCGTTAAATGCTTGTCATAAATATGTTATATGATGTATAAGCTTTCAGGAAAATGGACTTTTACGTTAAATTTCTATTAATTATATAAAAAATCCAAAGGTAAAATAAATGTCGAAAATTAAAATTGCCATTGCAGGTATCGGAAACTGTGCAAGCTCTCTAATTCAGGGTATTTATCACTATACTCCTGAGCGTGTTGGAGATAAAAAAATTGTACCGGGTCTCATGCATTGGGAAGTTGCTGGTTACCGTCCTTGCGACATAGATGTTGTAGCTGCTTTCGATGTAGATGCTCGAAAAGTTGGTAAAGATCTTAACGAAGCAATTTTTGAAAAACCAAACTGTACAACTGTATTTCATGATAAAATGCCAAAAAGTGGTACAATTGTTAAAATGGGTAATGTTCTAGATGGTGTTTCCGAACATATGGCTGAATTTGATGACAGTCGTACATTTATTGTTTCTAACCAACTTTCTGCAACGAAAGAAGATATCGTTCGGGAATTAAAAGAGAGTGGTGCAGAAATCCTTACTAACTACATGCCTGTCGGCTCTGAAGAAGCCGCAAAATTTTATGCAGAATGTGCACTGGAAGCCGGCATCGCTTTTATTAATAATATGCCTGTATTTATTGCGTCCAACCCAGAATGGGCCAAAAAGTTTGAAGATGCAAACCTTCCTATCATTGGGGATGATATTAAGGCTCAACTTGGTGCAACAATCACTCACAGAACTTTAACAGACTTATTTGCGAAGCGCGGAGTTGTTCTTGAACGTACTTATCAACTTAATACTGGTGGTAATACGGACTTTCTAAATATGAAAAACCAGGACCGCCTTAAATCCAAGAAAATTTCAAAAACAGAAGCGGTTCAGTCTGTTGCTGGTACGCGCCTAGATGATGATAATATTCATGTTGGACCAAGTGATTATATTCCATGGCAAAATGATAACAAAGTATGTTTTTTGCGGATGGAAGGTGATCTTTTTGGTGGTGTTCCGATGAACCTTGAGATGCGCCTTTCTGTTGAAGACAGTCCGAACTCAGCCGGCGTTGCAATTGATATGATCCGCTGCTGTAAGCTTGCGCTAATGAATAACGAAGGAGGTATTCTCTCTGCTGCATCAGCTTATTTTTGTAAACACCCACCTGTTCAGTTTACAGATGATCAAGCCTACGATATGACTGAAGAATTTATTAAGTCACGTGTTGCATCTACGAATGCTCTAAAATGAAGTGTTTAATCGTAGCTGCTGGACAAGGTAGTAGGATGAGGGATCAGGGGGATAGTAAGCCCCTTATAGAGATTGATGGAATTCCTATTCTAGAACGGGTGATACTTAACGTGCGTGATGGCGGGATCGATGATTTCTATATCGTTACGGGTTATCGGGGTACCAAAGTTAGGGCCTTTCTTGACGAACTTTCTGATCGAGAAAATATTAAAATTAACCATGTCGTTAACGAAGAATGGCAACGGCCAAATGGTCTTTCAGTTTATGCTGCGAGAGATCATATTGAGGGACCATTTATTCTAACTATGTGTGATCATCTTTTTGACCCTGAAATTATTAGGGATGTTCTTTTAGCTGAACATGATGAGGGCACCGTAACCCTTTGTGTCGATTATAATATAGAAAACCCCGTAATTGATCTAGATGATGTGACACGAGTAAACTGCACTCGGAACGAAATTAAGAATATTGGTAAAGTTATTCGCGATTATAATGCCTTCGATACGGGTATATTCTATTGTACTAGTGCCATGTTTGACGCTTTAGCTAGAAGCTTCAAAGAAGGTGATGAAAGTATTACGGGTGCTATGAATGTACTCGGATCCCAGCAAAAGGCACGGACTTTTGACGTCAAGGGCCGTTTATGGCTTGATGTGGATGACCCAACGGCTTTTGGTAAGGCTATTGTTTACGTCGCAGAAGGTAAGCTTTAGTGGGTTTTATTATTCACTATTAAGAAAGCGCTTGTGGTGGTTTATAACTTCCTCAATTATAAAATCTAGAAATTTTTCGGAAAAATCCGGATCAAGTTGAGCGTCCTTCGATAATTTTCGCAGACGAGATATTTGCTCGCTTTCGCGCTTTTTATCTGCTGGTTTCAGGTTGTATTTAGCTTTGTAGATACCAACTTTTTGAGTGATTTTAAAACGTTCGGCAAGCATATTAATGATAGCAGCATCAATATTATCGATACTCTTTCTATACTCGTCTAGCTTGTTCTTTGTTTCTTCGCCGTTTGATGGGATTGAATTGCTCAATTTAAATAACCTCTAATTTTTTACTTTTATTGAACTTAACAAATGTTTAGATCAATTAGAAATATTTTTTTTAAATAGCTTATTTTTTATTTTAGTCTTATCGCTTTTTTCCATTGCAAAGATATAAACAGAGGCAAGGTAAATAAAAGTTAGCGTTGGTATACCCAATGCAATCCCTAAATTACTGCCAATATCATTTAGTGTGTAATTTATTATAACTTTAAATGCTAATGCTGCTACGAAAGCTGCAAATATTACTTTGAAAATACGTAAAGAAAACATGTTTATACCAAATAATTTATTAATGATAAGAACCCGAATGAAGTTCATGATAAAATAGGTAAGACAAAGTCCCATAGCGATACCAACCGGTCCAAACAACGTATGTTGAGTGAAAAAATAGGCAAAAATTACATAAATAGGGATCATAATTAAGGAAACTATAGGGTTAAAAAAAGGTGCACGATAAATGATTGGTAGATCAGCCATCCCAAAACCACCATTTATAGTTTCACCCAGCATTAAAAATAATAGTATGGATGCCCCAAGAAGTGGCATTGTTAGACTTGCTCCTTCTGGTAGGAGTGATTCAAAGATAGTGACGCCATAAAAAAAGCATAAAATGACTAAAAAAGACTGTATCATTAGTATCCAACGAGATACCATGATCATCTGCATTTCGACAGTTTTAAAATCTTTCTCTACCAGATTTTTTGCCATAACTGGTGCTAAGATCGGATAAAAACTTTGATATATTTTTTCAACTGAAGTAGCAAATTGCTGAGCTATGGTATAAATACCTAAAATTGCTTCAGAAAAGAAAAATTTAACAGCAAAAATATCCATCCTCATAAATATCAGCAAAGCTAGATCGTGAAAAGCTGTTGGAACAGAAAAACTCATCAAGTCTCTCATAAGGTAGATATCAGGCCTGGCTCGAATAGTATTTTTAATTGAATAAAGCTGACAAAACCCCCAGACAGCATATATGAGGGCAGCAATTAAGGCTATGGCATATGCTATAAGAAGGCCGTAGGTATTGAATCCGGTATAATATAATAGCAGCATGGCGAAAAGTAAAATGTATGGTTCTACAATGCTGCGGGACACGACCTCATAGCGCATTTTTCTGGTTGCGCGCGTACCTGCTAAGATCACATCTAGGGCAGTTATAACCATGATCATAGGAGCAAGTGTTTTTAACCCCGTCACCATTTCGGGATAGTTAAATAGTGCGGCAAGGGATCCTGCGCTTATAATAATAATCCCTGTAAATATTGCACCAATAATAAATGAACATAGAATAGCAGAAATCATCACTTGTTCTATTGTATGATTTTCAATATATTTTTTATCATGAATAAATTTAAATAAAGATCTTTTAAAGCCAAATGTAGCAAAGGCTGCGCAAATTTCGACTGTTGTGATTGTATAGTTATATCTGCCGTAGAGCTCTGATCCAAATAGTGCTACTGCAATAATTAAAAACGGAAGACGCGAACCGAGCCTAATGATAAAGCCAAGGAAGTTTGTGCTAGCACCTTGGGCAATATCTTTATTATCTTGATCCGTTCTAGCGGCTTTTAGTTCTGCATTTTCATCAGATAATGACATGCGCTTTTTTCTAAATTTTCTATCTTCTATTTCGGCGACGTTTTTTTGGTGGATTTTTAGTAGCAGAAGTAATATCAGTATATTCACTTAATGCTTTACTAGCAAAAGTTTTTTCACCCTCAGCTGTTTTGTATACTAAACTATAATCAACAAGATAGCGAAAATTTTTCACCAATGGATTTGTTTTAGAAAATGATTTTTCAAAGAAGTTAAGGTGTTCATTGAGATTAAAGTGGGCAATTTTTTTTGTATATTTAAAAGTGCCATATAGGTCCCCCTTGTTACTTTTTGCGGAAATTTTAATTGTCGTGGGGTAACTAACACCTCTTTCAATAATAATATTATCATATGTAATATCCACATCCTTAAAACTATCAAATTCTTCATTAACATCAAATAATTTTAAAATGATTTCTTCCTCACCATTTGGACGAGTAATAGAAGATAAAAATGGTTTTATATCATCATTTCCTATGCCAAATATGCGAACCCAATGTTTTATAAGTTGATCTGCCGTGTCGGTCATAATCACATGAACACCAAATCCTGAAGCCTGATCAATAGTGTGGACTGGACCCATTAGTTCAAAGCCTGCTTCTGGCCCCAGCTGCCATTTCCCGTTTCCTATTAATGAAGGAGCGTAAAAATTCGTCTCCATAAAGCCGTTACGGCTTGAAAATTTTTTGTGACTTAAAGGTAATTGATTTGATTTTAGCTGGAGGTCTATAGTGCCCATTGTATTTTCTAGGTGGATTGAGTAACCGTCTCTTACAGATTTTAGGCGGTGAGTATGAATATAAAAATCGAGTACTTTTTCGTTGTAACCCCAATTTTCACGGTTGCGACCATTTTTAATTACATAGAGTTTACCTTCAGGTGTTACCAAAGACCCAAGCATAATTCCGTGTCCATTCCCAACTGGCCATGGAAAATTAGCTACCAGAAACTGGTTGGTAACCAATGAACCATCACTAAGGTAGAAAAATTGTTCCCAATATTCAGTGTAATTCTTATCTTTTATCATCAAGGGTTTATGGGAATCTAGCTCATCTGTAAGTCCGCTTGAAATTAAAAATATAAATATTATAAATAAACTGAGAAATTTTGATTTTATGCGCATTGGAAAATTTCCTGCTTTTCACTTTTATTAGATAATTTCTTTAAGCTTCAGAGTGAATATATTGTTGAGTAACTTTTGCTTCTGAACCAAAAAAATTAGAGTTAAGTTTAATACTACTACTTCAAACCAAAAATAATATTGCGGTTCACCGATAATAGACGCTGCAAATATGGCCAAAGTACGGTAGTTAGCACAAAGAAGCGACCAGCTATTTACAGCAGGAGCATATAATTCTCGATACAAAGTTCTGATCTCATTTTCTTTTTCGGGAGCGAGGGATAGTAGTTCCCTGAGCGAATTACGAAAAGAGTGATCAACGCCACTAAATGTATATTGCATTCTAATATAGCCAATATGAAGTTGGTTAGAAATTTTACCAATGGGTGATTTACATTCTCCAGCTTTTATCATTTCATTAATGTTTGGCAAAGCCGCACTTTCTCTGCCTTTTCCCCAAAAGTCGAACTCGCTGCGTTGCAGCTCATAAGCGCCTGATTGTATGGCATGACAGAGGCCAGCAAATGCTGATAAATACCAAATTTCATTACCAATACTTTGGCTTAATGCAAGGGATATTCCTACATAAACACTTATGAAGGTTACATAGTCGCAAATACCATCTATCACTCTACCAATCTCGGAAAAGTTTTTGGTCGCCCGGGCTAATTGCCCATCGGCACCGTCAAAGACATGCCACATAAACATGAGTATAAAACCAAGAAAGGCAAATAATGGTAACTGATGACTATAGTAACAAATACCTGCCGCAATGCCGCTAACCATGCCAAATAAGGAAACCATATTGGGAGTAATATTGTGCCTAATAAAATGAGGCACCAACCAGCTACTTATGGGATGAATAATATACGTGTTGGTAAATTCTTCAATTTCGCCGGTACGTTTCATTTCATCAGTTGCGTGTTCCATATTTTAACTTCTCTGTGTGGTTTATTTATTAAGATTATAAGATTTGTCAGTTTTAACATAACAGATTAGAGGTTTTAAATGAATTTTGGTTGATAAAACCATGATACTCAATCGAAGTTATTTCTATTAGTGTTAAGTATAGTTTTGGCTTTCTGATTATAGTTATAATGAGATACTTTAAAAACACTTATATTACTTTTTGTTATTTTAATATGACTATATGTTAAGTTTCTATGAATTTTTTAAGCTTATTTCTAGACGCTAAAATATAATTCGTTATATAATAGAACTATGAAAAATAATTTTAAATCAAAGATCATCGTAATTAGCTTTTTTGCATTTGTAGTAAGTATATATTCAGCGAGCTATTTTTATACTAAAAACAATAATCAACGACTACTAGCTTCACCGCGAATAGTGATGTTAGTGGGTGCTGAAGCAGAAAAAAATGATCATTTACTTGAACTCACTGATGATCAACGTCGCGATGCCATTAGATTACTTCTTTTGGAGAAAAAAATATTTGTATTATCGCAAACTCAATATAATGGTGGGGTGACAGATATAATTGAATACTACGTAGGTCAATATATCGGAGACAAATTGGCTGTTGCAGACTGCATGGATTATAGTAAAAAATTAGAACGTGCTATGATCAAGACTGAAAACGAGACACTTAAATCAAGTTGGATATTCTCAGCATGTGGGCTTATTCCATAAGGCCAGCTTTTTTTAGGCCTTTTAGATAAAGGATAATATCTTCGTCTCGCTGAAACCATTTTTCACATTCAGACCTAGCGTTCTTGCTAAAATCAGGGTAAAGTCTCCCTACATTTTCGCATGCTAATGTAGCAGATTTTTCATCTCCTATTTGTGTGTAAATAATTGCTTGTAGTGCGTGAGGCCAAAACCAGTCTGGTGTTTTAATGGTGCTAATGTAGCCTGCCGACTTTTCATATTCCCCTTTAAGAAAATGACTATGGAACAATGCAAAATTGCACCAACTCGGATGTAAGGGGTTCAAAATCATGGCTTTTTTAACCAGTGATATGCCTTGGTCAATTTCTCCCATCAAGCATAAGTATACACCGCTATCCGCAAGGATGGCAGGACTATTTTGAGCTGTACTAAGGCCCTTTTTAATATTATTTTTGAATTTTTTTAATTCTCCCTTGTGATAATGAATAATTGTCATTGCATACCAGGCAATTGAAAATTGAGAACTTAAAGAAATAGATTTTTCAGCAAAATTTTGCGCTCGGTCAAGAGCCTTGTGGGGATCATTTTTTTTATTAAAATTAAAACGATATTCATCAAGTGCGAGAAAAGAAAGCCCTGCCCAGGCATCGGAATAATATGGATCGAGATTAATGGCTTGTTCCAAGCTTTTCCTCGCTTTTAGGTGTGATTTTTGAGAAAGTTCATACAGATAATTATGAAAGAGAAGCATACTTTTATAAGCTTCCATATATTCAGTGCTACTACGTTTCATGTTAATAGCACTATTACGCATGATGGTGCCATATGCATCGCCAATAGTTGCACTCACCTGACGACCAATTTCGTCTTGTACGGTAATTATATTATTTGGACTTAAAATACGGTCATATTTCTCCGTCCAGATAATTGCACCATTAATGCCACTAATTAGGGAGGCACTTACTCTGACATTGTTGCCAGCCTGACGAATACTACCCTCTAATACGTAATGGGTCTCAAGCTCTCGGGACAACTCACGGATATCTATAGCCTTACCTTTAAAAAGAGATGTAATTTTACGGCTAATTACAAAAAGGCTAGGGCTAAGGCTGAGTTGATTAATAATTTCTTCAGTTATTCCATCTGCAAAAATGCCCAGGTTTTTCTCACTACCTATAAATTCAAATGGCATGACTGCAATGGCCGGACCAGTAGGTGGGGATGCAGCAGCATTGAATATCGTATCACTTGAGATATTTGATGGACTTTCATTGTTATCAAAAGTGGTCTCATACTTTCCTTTTGGTAAGTTTATTATAATAGGATCGTCTTTACCTTCGCCTAAATAATAATGTTCTAGCAGTCGTCGAAGTCTTCCAGCCTCTACACGGACGATCGCATCTGTTGCGGGGTCGAAGGTTTCGTCTTTGTCAAAGACTTCAAGGCCGAGGGTATAGCCTTTAATAAGTAATGCATTTCCTTTAAGAGTTTCTATAACTACGTAAGATAAAAAACGCTTTAGGCGTAATTTATTTACAAAAGTGGCACTTGCCAGAATTTTATCTAATTGTGCATATATATTTTGTTCTGACTTAGTCATAATAAAATGGCGCTTTTAATAATATTACATTAATTCAATTGCTATGGCCGTTGCCTCTCCACCACCAATACAAAGACTAGCTATGCCACGTTTTTTACCATAAGTCTCAAGTGCAGCAATGAGTGTGATTATAATGCGAGACCCTGATGACCCAATGGGATGACCAAGAGCGCATGCACCACCATGCACATTCACTTTATTGTGAGAAATATCAAGGTCTGCCATTGCTGCCATAGTAACAACAGCGAAGGCTTCGTTTATTTCATAAAGATCTACATCTTTATCTGACCAATTGATTTTTTTATATAGCTTTTTTATTGCTCCTACAGGTGCCGTAGTAAACCAGTTTGGTTCGTGTGCGTGAAGGCTATGGCCAACAATTTTAGCGATGGGTTTTAAACATCTTTTTTTTGCTTCAGAGGCCCTCATCATAACTACTGCAGAAGCGCCATCAGAAATTGAGCTGGAGTTTGCTGCTGTTACGGTACCTTCTTTTGCGAAGGCAGGCCTTAAAGTAGGGATTTTTTCTAATTTGGCTTTTCCAGGCTGTTCATCAGTATCAATTACTGTATTACCTTTTCGACTTTTCACCGTAACCGAACTTATTTCTCGTTTAAAATAACCTTGATTGATAGCGTTATTGGCTCGAGAAAGAGATAAAATAGAAAATTCATCCTGCGCTTCACGGCTGAAGGTATATTTTTCAGCTGTTTTGTCTGCAAATACTCCCATCAGTTTACCTTGGTCGTAGGCATCCTCAAGGCCATCATAGAACATATGATCTTTGACTTCTGTGTGGCCTATACGTGCGCCAGAACGCATTTTAGGAAGGATATAAGGAGCATTAGTCATGCTTTCCATGCCACCCGCAATAATAATACTAGATGCATCAGCCATGAGAGCGTTATAAGAAAAAATTACAGCCTGCATGCCGCTACCGCACATTTTATTGATGGTCGTGCATGATGTAGAAAAAGATAGGCCTGCACCGATTGAGGCCTGCCGGGCTGGAGCCTGTCCAACACCAGCTGTAAGAACACAACCCATAAATACTTCTTCGATATCTTTTGGATTTATTTTTGCTTCATCAATTGCACCTTTGATGGCAACTGCACCAAGTTCAGGTACCTGAATTGTTGCAAAATCACCTTGAAAAGCACCCATTGGCGTTCTGGACATACCAACGATGACAATAGGGTCTGAAGTCATAAAGCTTTCTCCAAAATTTTAAATATAATATAAAATATAATTATGTTACCATATGGTAACAATATATGCATGGTTTATATTAGTAGCAAGATGTATAGACATACTTTATCAGTTGGACGAACTTAAATGCAACAAAGCCTATCAAGAGATGAAAAACGTCAACAAAAACTTCACGTTATTCTGAGCAATGCTGCCAAAGAATTCATAGTGCGAGGATATTATAAGACATCGCTTGATGATATTGCACGAATGCAAAATGTAACTAAACCTACTCTTTATTATTACATAAAAAATAAGGAAGATATTCTTGTAAAATGTGAACAGATAACTTGCGAAAAAATTAATGCTATGCTTGATATGGTCATGGCTAGAGATACATCTAGTTTGGACATACTTCACGCATTTATTAATGAGTATATTAAAATTATTACTGATGATGTTGCAAGGTGCCATGTTCGCCACAGAGGGCAGATGGAAAATAAAGAACTGGCGAGGCAGAGTATCAAAAATCATAAAGATATTGAGTTTAGGGTCAGGGAAATAATTCGCCGCGGCATCAGTGATGGCTCCATACGTGACTGTAATTCTACTATTCTTGCGATCCTCTTGTTTGATAGCCTTAATGGGCTCACATCATGGTATCATTCTGATGGTCAAGTAACCCTTGATGAACTTGCAGAGGAAATTATGGCCTTGGTGACTAAAGGAGTAAGTGGCAAATAGCATGAGCGAAATTAGTAATAAAATCAGAGCTGGAAACCGCCGCGCCATTGGAAAAGCAATAACTTTAATCGAGTCGTCCCGCCCCGATCACCAAAAGGAAGCGCAGTTTCTTCTCTCTGAACTTTTACCTTATACTGGATGTGCTATGCGTATAGGTATGACTGGTATTCCTGGTGTAGGTAAGTCCACTTTTATAGAAAGTTTTGGTAAACTGCTAACAGATCTGGATATTAAGGTAGCTGTGCTGGCCGTGGATCCATCATCTAAAATTTCCGGAGGATCAATCCTTGGTGATAAAACGAGAATGGAAGAGTTGGCCCGTGATAATATGGCTTTTATCCGCCCAACACCTTCTAAGGCTACTCTCGGTGGCATCGCTCGTTATACTCGTGAAGCTATGTTGGTATTGGAAGCCGCCGGATATGAAGTGGTTATCATTGAGACTGTAGGTGTTGGTCAGTCTGAAGTGGCAGTAGCTGATCTTGTTGATATGTTCCTGTTGCTACATTCTCCTGGTGCGGGTGATGAGTTACAGGGTATAAAACGCGGAATTATGGAACTTGCTGATTTAATTGTAGTTAACAAAGCAGATGGAGATTTTGTAAATGCTGCTAAAATAGCAGCCGGTGAACTTAGAAATGCATTACATTTTATGAAACCTAAAAATTCAAAATGGTCTGTGAAAGTCCTTGAAGCAAGTGCGCTAAAAAGAACCGGCCTTGAAGAGGTTTGGAAAAGTATTAATTTCTTTAAAAAAATTATGACTAAAGAGGGTGAATTAGCTCACCGTAGGGCTAATCAGAATGTCTCGGCTATTTGGTCTGAAGTTGGTGAGTTGGTTAATGATCAGATCAGGACCCATAAGCCTGAAAATATTAATGAACTCGAGAAGGCTGTTAGGAATGGAAGAATAACACCTCAAGCCGCTGCTAAAGAGCTTCTGGCATCCCTTTTTAGGGATACATAAGACTAGCTTTTAGTTAATTTTTTAGCTTTTATTAAATCTATTATTAGCTAGCTGGCAAGTATTACAATGAAAACCTATTACTTTCATATTACTTAATCATGCTATTAAGTCGTAACAATGCTAAAATACAAGGGTAGGCAGGGACTGCGGTAGTGTTAAGTTGAATTTGTTAAGAGTCAGCTTATCAATGTCGATAAACCATATTTTGATATGGGCTATTTGTTTGGATATTTTTTATTAAAATGTGGTTATATTTGTTGACGTATATAGTCCTATCCCCTATATACCGTTTTCAAGTTTTATAGGGCCCTAAGACGATTCTTAAGTAAGTGGTCTTTTGGTATAAGAATTTAATCTAAGGAAAAAACGATGTCACGTGTATGTGAATTAACAGGAAAAGCTGTAATGAGCGGTAATAATGTGAGCCATGCGCTTAACAGGACCCGTCGTAAATTCCGCCCTAATCTAACAAAAGTAACTCTAATGTCCGATGTTCTTGGTCAATCTGTAAAGATGAGAATTTCTGCCCACGCACTTCGTAGTGTAGAACATAATGGTGGTCTCGATAACTTTTTAGTTAAAGCAAGTGATCTCAAACTTTCACTTAAAGCCAGAAGATTGAAGA
>CAJQRG010000021.1 GCA_905612225.1 Emcibacteraceae bacterium
TCAGTAAAGTCGTTCTAGCATATTCTGGAGGATTGGATACTTCTATTATTCTCAAGTGGTTACGGGATGAATATGAGTGTGAAGTAGTAACATTTACGGCCGACCTTGGTCAGGGTGATGAGTTAGAGCCAGCTCGTAAAAAGGCTGAACTCTTTGGTGTAAAAGAAATTTTCATTGAAGATCTTCGTGAGGAGTTTGTTCGTGATTTTGTCTTTCCTATGTTTCGCGCTAACGCTCTTTATGAGGGCACTTATCTTTTAGGAACCGCCATTGCTCGACCACTTATTGCTAAGCGTCAAATTGAAATTGCTAAACAAGTGGGCGCAGAAGCAGTCTGTCATGGAGCAACTGGCAAAGGAAATGATCAAATTAGATTTGAGCTTGGCTATTATGCCCTTAATCCAGATATTAAAGTCATCGCTCCTTGGCGTGAGTGGGATCTAAACAGCCGTGATAAACTAATTAGTTACGCCAAGAAACATAAAATTCCAATTGCTAACGACAACCGTGGTGAAGCACCTTTTTCGTGTGATAAAAACCTTCTTCATACATCAACCGAAGGTAAACTCCTTGAAGATCCCTGGACAGAAAGTCCAGAATATATTTATGACCTTATTCAATCACCAGAAAGTGCACCAGATAAACCAACATATATTGAAATTAAATTTGAAAAAGGCGACCCAGTTGCTGTTGATGGGACGTATTTGAGCCCAGCAAAAATTCTTATTAAGCTAAATGAGTTTGGTCGCAATAATGGCATTGGTCGACTTGATCTGCTTGAAAATCGCTATATAGGAATGAAAGCGCGTGGTATTTATGAAACACCGGGGGGGGACCATTCTCATGGTTGCTCACCGGGGTATGGAAAGTATTACTATCGATAGCGGTGCGATGCATTTAAAAGATGAGATTATGCCTAAATATGCGGAAACTATTTATAATGGGTTATGGTATTCACCAGAACGTGAGATGATGCAGGCCTTGATCGATAAATCTCAAGAAGATGTATATGGTACTGTGCGCCTCAAGCTTTACAAAGGAAGTGCAACGCTTGTGGGAAGAAAATCACCAAAGTCACTTTATTCAATGGAACATGTTACTTTCGAGGAAGACGAGGTTTATGACCAACGCGATGCAGAAGGTTTTATTAAGCTAAATGCACTTCGTTTACGATTAGGTAATATGCGGGGTTAATTGGTTATGGTACTGCCTTATTTTGGTTTATCTGATAATTTCCGGTCAGCATTGACCAGATTACATTAAGAGCACGACCGTTTGGGCGAGAAAATCCAAGATATTCAACATGTGTATCTGGTGTTTTAGGCTGAATTTTTATACCCCAGATAGGTTGAACCTTGTGAGGCTCAGCACCGTATCTTAGATCAGAAATAGTTCCCTGGTATTCAAATAAATACCCTTGTGAAAAATAATTAAAACGGCAAATATCTTTTCTCTGCACACTGTATTTATCTAATTGTGGATATATTTTTTCAGGATCTATGGTGGCTACTGATGTGCCAGTGATTATTGTGGGTATGACAAAAGGTTGTGCTACCACTCCGTTTACATAGTAGCGCCCATTGTACATATAGATGGCCCGCCAAACAATTAAATTACCTAAAGTAGGGTTGAGTTTTAAGCTCTCTACCTCATGGCCGCGGAATGATGCAATTTCTTTTATTGCTCTGGTAACTCGTTGGTTTTGAATAAAACCTAGTAATAAATAACCAATCATAAAAATCACACCAAGCCGTGCCATTTTTACAGAAAGTAAACGGTAACTAAGAACCACAAATACAAAAAGGGCTAAAGTCGGGATTGGATCAATTACAGCCACCGTATCCCATGCCACTCGAGTATTGGAAAAAGGCCAAAATAATCGTGTGCCATAACTAGTGCAAGCATCGAGAACGGCATGGGTTGCGTAGCCGAGTGTGGTGAAAATATAAAGTGACTTAAATTCCCATTGGTTTATTTTTAATAATTTATTAATTATAAACCATAGAGCGGCAGCAACCAGGAATCCACCAATAGGTATGAACCAAATAGAGTGCGTAAAATGACGGTGAAATTCGATACCTAGGAGTGGGTCAACAGCTGATACTATAAGTATATCAAGGTCTGGCGCTAGACCACCTAAAGTTCCAGCAAGACAGGCTAAAGGCATTTTTTTCTTGCTTGCAAAGCTTTGGGAAAAAGCGGCCCCTAGCAGGCCTTGTGTAAACGGATCCATGAGTATGACCTTAAATTATTTTTATTAATATAACTATAATTAACCTTCCGAAGCAATATCTTGTTATAAAGTTTCATATTAATGAGTGATTTATAAGTTTCTTTTTGATACTGTGCTTGCCATGAGTACTGACTGGAAAAATATATGGAAAACTATTCGTGAATGGGATGGCGAAGGACGGAAGATGGCGCTGGCCACTGTTGTTAAAACTTGGGGCTCGTCGCCGCGTCCAGTTGGCAGCCATTTGGTGATTGACGAAGATGGCCGTATGGAAGGGTCTGTTTCCGGTGGCTGTGTTGACGGTGTTGTTGTAACTGCTGCTTATGATTGTATCAATTCTGAAAAAGGCGAATTACTTCAATTCGAAGTTGCAACTGACCAGGCATGGGAAGTAGGCCTGAGTTGTGGCGGTGAAGTTCACATTCTTGTAGAACCCTTGATCAATATAGCAAACAAAGTCTCTTATCTTTTGGATGATGATGCAAATATAATAAAGAAGCTGCGCTCTGAGACAAAAATGGCAGACGGGAATTTTTTTGTTCATGAATACAAGCCAGCCCTCAAGATGATCGTGGTAGGTGCGGTACATATTTCACAAGGACTTATTAGTATGGCAAAAACTCTTGATATTGATGTCATACTTGTTGACCCTAGAACTGCTTATGCATCGGAAGAGCGCTTTCCAGGTACTAATTTTATTACTACTTGGCCCGATGAGGCACTAAAAGTGATCGGTATCAATGCAAGCACAGCAATTGTTACCTTAAGTCATGATCCAAAACTAGATGATCCTGCGCTTGAAATTGCTGTACGTTCAGAGGCTTTTTATATTGCCGCGTTAGGAAGCCTTAAAACACAAAAACAGCGCAAACAAAGGTTGAAAGAAAAAGGTTTTTTAGATACGGAAATCGACCGGATCCACGGGCCTGCGGGGCTTGATATTGGAGCGTTGGAACCAGCAGAAATTGCACTTTCAATTTTATCTGAACTCGTCGCCACTCGCCGTGCTGAGAATATAAAAGGTATAGCATGAGTAATTGTATTTCAGCTATTGTTCTTGCCGCAGGGTGCTCAAGTCGTATGGGGGATCAGAACAAGCTACTTCTGAAATTTCATAACAAAACTATGGTCAGCCACGTGATTGATCAACTTGTTGCAAGTAGGGTATCAAATATTATAGTAGTCACTGGAAATGATTTTGATGCAGTTACCAAAAGTATAAAACAAAAAGTCGAATTTACACATAATATAGATTATAATAAAGGACTTAGCTCATCTTTAAAGGCTGGGATTTCTGCACTTCCAAAAGCTGCAAACGGTGTGATGTTCTGCCTTGCTGACATGCCATATATAACATCACAACACTATAACCTGTTGTTAGAATCATTTGAGCCGGATAAGATTATTGTACCAACCTCAAACGGTAAAATTGGAAATCCACTTATTTTTTCTAAAAAACACTTTAATGCCTTCAAGGATCTTTCTGGTGACAGGGGGGCCCGAATACTTCTTAGAAAATATCCAAATGACGTCTTAAAAACTGACCTTGGAACGGATTCTATCTTTAATGATATTGATACTCCTGAGGTTTATCAAGATATAATGGATAAACTTTAATATCTTGAAATTATAATTATATTAAATATAGTTATAAGTGGGGAGATATTTATGAAGCAAATTACAAAAAAGACTTTAGTCGTTGATGCAACTGATCAGGTTGCTGGAAACGGGCTAATGAACCGTCGTTTTTTTCTTAATTCAGCCTTGGCAACAGGAGCCATAGTTGCTGGGGGACCAACAGCGTTTTCCCAAGAAAAGTCCGTTGGAGAAGGTCAGGAAGACTGGACATTAATGCCAGGAGATGACACTCCTGAATACGGTGATGTTAGTCAGTTTGAAAAAGGACGTGTTAAGAAATTCGTCTCTCCACCTTCAAAAGGTCGAACCGCATCATCTGCAGGACGGACACCACTACATCTGCTTCATGGCACGATTACACCTAGCGGACTTCATTTTGAAGTGACCCATCACGGTGTTCCTGACATTGACCCCGATAAACATGAAATGGTTATTCATGGTATGGTCAAACGTCCACTTAAGTGGAATGTTGACGCACTTGAAAACTATGCAACCGTCACTCGGCAATATTTTCTTGAATGTTCTGGAAATACCCGTGTCAACTGGTCCACTCCAAAACCTGATCAGAACTTTATGTACATGACGCACGGCCTTGTATCTGGTAGTGAATGGACAGGGGTGCCTCTTTCAACACTTCTTGATGAAGCGGGTGTATCACCTGACGCCAAATGGATTATAGCAGAAGGTGGAGATAGTGGATCACTAAGCCGTTCAATTCCTATTGATAAAGCCATGAAGGACAGTATGGTCGCTATTTATCAAAACGGAGAACGCTTGCGTCCAAGTCAAGGTTATCCTATGCGAATTCTTAATCCGGGTTTTGAAGGTAATACGTCGGTAAAGTGGGTACGTTCTCTTTATGTGACTGACAGGCCGGTAATGTCACGATTTGAAACTTCAAAATATACAGATAAGCTTCATGATGGAAAATCATTGCAATTTTCGCTTAAAATGGATGTGAAGTCAGTCATTACGCGTCCTTCAAGTGCAGTTGCGCTAGAAAAAAAAGGAATGTATGAAATTACGGGTCTTGCTTGGTCTGGTCACGGAAAAATTATCAAAGTTGAAGTTTCTGC
The DNA here is from genome assembly GCA_905612225.1 of Emcibacteraceae bacterium. GTDB lineage: Bacteria > Pseudomonadota > Alphaproteobacteria > Sphingomonadales > Emcibacteraceae > Pseudemcibacter. Next base: position 4,948 of record CAJQRG010000021.1, read on the forward strand.
AGATGGGGGTAAAACATGGGCTGAAGCAGCTCTCGAGGGACCTGTTCGAAGTATCATGCTTACTCGTTTTAGAATTCCATGGATGTGGAAAGGAAGGCCAGCTGTTTTACAAAGCCGAGCGACCGATGAATTCGGCCGAGTTCAACCAAGTAGAAAGGCTCTATTATCTGCTCGTGGCAAGCAGGCCTTCTATCACTATCACGCTATTCATAGTTGGTCGGTTAATGCGAGAGGAAAAATTCGCCATGTTTATGCGTAAAGTTTATATTATAGTAATATTACTCGGTGCTGTTAGTTCAACTTCGGCTCAGCAATCTGGTTTTGGTGTTTCCGCGATGCAAGCTGATATTGACAAGCGTTTCTTTTCTGTTTTTCCAGATGGAGAAAATCTTCCAACTGGACAGGGTACCGTAATTCAAGGTGCAGAACTTTTCGAAATGCAGTGCCATGCCTGCCATACAAACCCGCCAGATGAATTGAGTGAATATGAACCGGAAGATGCTGCTGATGCTCTTTTTGGTGGTCATGGAACTATTGGAACTGACGGTGCTCTGGCCACTATTGGGAGTTATTGGCCTTATTCAACGACCGTTTTTAACTATATACGGCGCGCTATGCCGTATACATCACCGATGTCACTAACTAATAGTGAGTATTACGCAATTACGGCTTACTTACTTCACAAGAACGGTATCATCGAAGTAGACGAAGTTATGAATAGAGACACCCTACCTAATGTTATGATGCCCAACCGTAACGGCTTCATTAGCGCTTATCCAGAGGTACCTGTGAAGTATAGGACTAATCCTTAAATTACACAAAAAATCTATATTGTTGATTTAGCAATGAAGTGCTAGCTTACAATGAAGATGATGGCTCAAAAGACACTAATATTTATTGAAAGTGGAAGAAGTTTTTTACGATTTTTATTATGTAAGAAAAAATGAAAATATTAACATAACAATTTAAGTTAAAATCTGATTAAGAATAGTTTGAAATAATGGACTGTTCTTTTTATTGAGATCAAGTACAATATTGAAATGATTAACTGACGGCATATCGAGATAACGACATCCGAGCCCTGCACGTAATAAGGCATCCATATATTCGTGCGTTTGCCTCTTAAATTCTGAGGTTTCATTTTCGCCGTAAGTTAAAACAACTGGGCAACATTCTTTTGGTATGTGTTGAATTGGACTTAATGCCTGAGCGTCCTTTAATGTTAATTTAAGAGGCTCATTGATATATGTCTTTACTAGTGGCTCAAGATCAAAAATACCACTAATTGCTAATGCCCCTTTAAGGGGACAATTTTTATAGCCATAGTTTTCCCATTTCATACTTAGCACAGCGGCAACAAGATGGCCTCCTGCAGAACTACCAGAAATGGTGACATTATTTGAATCACCATTGTAGTTATGAGCATTTTTTAGGATAGAAATAACCCCTCTGCGGGTTTGATTAATAATTTTGGACATACTTGCTTCGGGTGCAAGAGTATAATCAAGTGCTATAAATATAATTCCATGGTCGAGGAAGTTAGGCGCTGCAAATGAGCTTTCGTCTTTAGAGAGTTCCTGCCAGTAACCTCCATGAATAAAGATATGGACTGGAAAGGGGCCTTCTCCTTCAGGAATAAAAACATCCATAGTCGAGCGAGTTTCTGGACCATATTTAATATTGGGCCTTATATGTTCCTTTAGTGTCTCGCGAGCAGTTGCACTTTGATTAATATATTGTTCAATGTAGACCATAATATCGTCAATACAGCTGCTGGGACTATATTCACGTTCGAGTGTTTCATGGTCCATAATTTCGTATGATTTCAATAGCTGATCCGATATAATAAATGTCTAATAGGTGGTCATATTATTCTACATAGGGTGAGAAATTTAACAATAGTATTATGTTTTTTAATATAATACTAATTTACCGAAGCTAAATTAACCTCCGGAAAGTTATTAACTCTCAATAATGCTAATTTTTTATATAAAAAATTATGTCATATGTTACACTTGTTCGAAACATGCTAATGTTAGGGAAAGTTAGTGTGCAAAAGGATTACTTTAAGATCAGCTTGGTTCTTAAAGTAACAGGATCGAGGTTCTTAAAAATTTGCAAATCCCTAGTCAAAAATTCAAATATTATGATTTAATGATGGCTGCCTTCGTAACGGTTCTGATTTGTTCAAATATTATAGGTCCAGCTAAACTTGCAACGGCTACCCTTTTTGGTGAAGAGTTTATTTATGGTGCCGGGGTGCTTTTTTTCCCTTTGTCTTATGTCTTTGGTGATGTGCTAACGGAAGTTTATGGATACGCCCGTGCCCGTAAAGTGATCTGGGTTGGCTTTGTAGGGGTCTTTTTTGCTAGTTTGATGAGTTATATCATTGTTAAACTTCCAGCCGCACCAGGTTGGGAAGGACAGGAGGCTTATGCCCTAATTTTTGGACAGGTACCTCGTATTGTCTTAGCCTCATTATTAGCTTTTATGGCTGGTGAAATGATTAATGCCTATGTCATGGCAAAAATGAAGATATGGACGCAAGGAAAGTATCTCTGGACCCGCACTATAGGCTCAACCATTTTGGGGCAAGGGTCAGATAGTTTGATTTTTTACCCTGTGGCCTTTTACGGTATTTGGGAAAATAATATTCTTATTACCGTTATGTTATCTAACTACCTAATTAAAGTTGGATGGGAAGCTATTCTAACGCCGGTGACATATAAAATTGTGAATTTTCTAAAACGTGTTGAAAATGTTGATATATTCGATAATAAGACAGCCTTTACGCCATTTAAAATTAACATCGATTAAGTTTGGGGAAAATGAATGAATGAGAATTACACACGCAGAAAAGTTATATCCAAGTCAGGTTTCGTGATTGCAGGTTTGGGAACGTCTCTTTCATTAAGTGGTTGTACAAAAGAAAAAATAAAAAAAAATAAGACAAATTTTCAAATATCACTTGCTGAGTGGTCAATTCATAAGCATATTTTTGGTTCTGGTGCGGGTAGTTTTAAAAATGAGGCGTCTAGGCGTTTAGCTTACCGCAAGGATTTAAACTCATATCTCAAAGGGGATCTTAGTAATTTAGATTTCCCTCGCTTAGCTAGGCAAAAATTTAATGTAAGTGCTATCGAATACGTAAATACCTTCTTTTTTGATCGGGCGCGAGACGAAAAATATTTATTAGATCTTAAGACTAGAGCCGATGACGAGGGGGTTAAAAATTTATTGATTATGTGTGATTGGGAGGGCGCCCTTGGTCACCCTGACGCGCAAGAAAGGTTGTTAACTATTGAAAGACATCATCAATGGGTTGATGCGGCTGCATATCTTGGATGTCATTCCATCCGTGTCAATGCTCAAAGTTTTGGCACCTGGGAGGAACAGCGTGATTTATCAGCTGATGGTCTTGTGCGCCTTGCTGAATATGCAGATAAAGCTGATATCAATATTATTGTGGAAAATCATGGTGGGCTTTCAAGTAATGGAAAATGGCTGGTATCAGTCATGGAAACTGCAAATCATCCGCGTGTAGGAACACTTCCAGATTTTGGAAACTTCACAATCAGTGAAAGCGAAGAATATGACAAGTACCTCGGTGTTGAGGAGCTAATGCCCTACGCTAAAGCGGTTAGTGTAAAATCATTTAATTTTGATGAAAATGGAAATGAGCCAGATATTGATTTCGACCGTTTACTCAGAATTGTTGCTGATAGCGGTTATTCTGGTTACCTTGGTATCGAGTATGAAGGAAACAGTTTAAGTGAATATGACGGTATTCACGCCACTATTAAATTATTAAGACGCGTAATCGCAGATATTAGTTAAGAATAGGGATAATAATTAAAGGGTATTTTAAACATCGAGCTCACACCAGATTGGGGTGTGATCTGAGGGTCTTTCTTTTGCGCGGGGAGTGCGGTCAATATCGCATTTAGTAAGTTTGTCTGCAGCGGTTGGGCTGAGTAATAGGTGATCAATTCGTACACCATTATCTTTTTGCCATGCACCGGCCTGATAATCCCAGTAGCTATAATTGTTACCGCTGGTATAAAACACCCTCAATGCATCAGTAAGCCCCAGATTAAGTAGTGTGAAATAACGATCACGTGATTCTGGTTGCATTAGGGCATCGTTTGCAAAACGGTTTGTATCATAACAGTCTTCATCTTTGGGGCAGACGTTATAATCTCCACCAAGCACTAAATATTCCTCGAGTGTTATAAGTTCCTTGGCTCGCGCAACTAGTCTATCCATCCAGGCAATTTTGTAATCAAATTTTGGTCCTGGAAAGGGATTTCCGTTTGGTAAATAAATACTTGCTACTCGAACGTTATTTACTGTTGCCTCCAAATACCTCGCCTGCTCATCTTCATCATCCCCAGGTAGGCCTACCATCACATCTTCAATTGGATATTTGGAAAGAATAGCCACGCCATTATAAGTTTTTTGACCATGAGTTGCTACGTTATACCCAAGGTCTTCAATTTCCATTCTAGGAAAATTATCGTCTATACATTTA
>CAJQRG010000022.1 GCA_905612225.1 Emcibacteraceae bacterium
CCGTAATTCCCATTTCAAGCCTTGCGCTTTCCTTAACCGCCTTGTGCGTTGTGCTAGCTGGGTGGGTCATAAGACTTTTTGCATCACCTATATTATTAGAAATATCAGTAATTTCCAATGCATTTAAGAATTTAAATGCCTGCTCTCTTCCCTTTGGTACGAAAACTGTTATCACAGAGCCACCCGCGGTCATTTGCTTAACGGCAAGTTCATGTTGTCTAAAATCAGGCCTAAACGGATAATTAACGGATTCAAAAACCCCTAGATCATATAGTCCATCTGCAACTTTAGCAGCATTCGAACACATCTTATCAATACGAAGATCCATCGTTTCCATGCCTTTTAGCATAACCCAAGCATTAAATGGACTAAGATTAGGACCCGTATGTCGAATATAAGGAGTAATAACCTCATCCATAATTTTGTTAGAAGTGAGGATGCAACCCCCTAGGCAGCGGCCTTGTCCATCAATATGTTTTGTCGACGAATACATAACCACATCAGCACCATATTCAATTGGTTTTTGCAGTAGCGGTGTGGCAAATACATTATCAACCACCACCAGTGCCCCATTCTCGTGGGCAACATCACAAACATATTTAATATCAACTACATCTAGGGTTGGGTTAGCCGGAGATTCAAGAAAAACAACCGAAGTATTTGGCTGCATTGCAGCTTTCCAGGCTTCATTGTCATCACCGTTTACTAAAGTTGTCGTAACCCCAAATTTAGGAAGAATATCCTCAATAAAGACCCTACATGAACCAAATAAGGTCTTGCTAGAAACTACATGATCACCCGCTTTAACAATCGCAAGCATTGCAGAAGTCATAGCGGACATTCCAGTGGAAGTTGAGCGTGCTGACTCTGCGCCCTCAATAAGTGCCATTCTATCTTCAAACATAGCGCAAGTTGGATTACGTAGTCGGGAATAGGTGTAGCCCTCCTGGTCACCCTCAAATCGTGCAGCTGCATCTTCTGCACATTCATAAGCATAACCAGATGTCATAAATATACTCTCGCTTGTTTCCCCGAGTTCACTTCTATAAGTGCCCCCACGAACAAGTTTGGTCTCCAGCCGCCATTTATCCGTAATATTTCTATTCTGTCCAGTATCGCGTTTCATTTACTGCTCTTCTGTAAAAATTTATATTTCTTAGTATGATACAAAAACAATTATTTTTCTACCTAAGAACGCTAATTACTACAGGATGCCCCACCGAGTACACAAAAAGTTGAACAAAACGGATGATTTAAAGAAACTTTGCGCTTAGCTGTAGTAAGGTTGGTCCCCATATTAAACTGTTTATCAAAGGCTAATAGCGTACATGCCATGATTACTGGGCGCTTTGCGCCCTTATGTTTTACAATCATCCGTGAGGTGGCACACATCATATCATCGGGATTTACATTTAGTATTCCCCAACACGCAGTTGTAATTTCGGGCACGTCTTCTTTTACACTCATTTCAGGAAACAATAATAGCGAACAGGGATCATTTGCATCAATATTAATATTTAAAACATCAAACAAATCTGCATACCCTTCACGAAGCATACACTCATCCTCGTAGGTAAATGTACGACCAGCCACATTAATATCAAAATTATTATCTGATAACCACGAAAGACCTAATACCATGGGCTCCCAGCTGCCATCACCTCGCTCTTTCTGATGTATTTTCTTCGTATAGTGATCTGTGGAAACTCTGAGAGAAAGCAGGTTTGGATATTTTTTATTAAATTCAATTAATTTATTTTTATAACGCATCATAGGCTTCATAGCATTCGTTAATATAAGAAGCTTAAAATCGCATTCAAGTACGCTTTCAATTATTTTTAGAATATCCGGATTCATAAAAGGTTCGCCGCCAGTAAGGCCGATCTCGCGAACAATAATTTCATTTTCATCTATCTCTTTAAGGTAGGATAAAACTTCCTCATGACTTATGTAAACTAACGCATCATTTTTTGGTGAAGATTCAATATAGCAATTAATACACTCAAGGTTACAAAGTGTTCCCGTATTAAACCAAAGTGTTTCTAGGGACTTTAAAAGGACATGTGCACG
>CAJQRG010000023.1 GCA_905612225.1 Emcibacteraceae bacterium
TGTAGTTTTTTACTTACTTTCATTAAAAGGATGTAATTTTCTCATAAAATAACATTGACATCGTGAAATAAATCTCCATATTGCGGCTTCAAGTTGCCGACTTTTGTGGGTGACTTGCGCCCTGTTTTGGAGGGGTGGCCGAGTGGTTAAAGGCATCAGACTGTAAATCTGACCGCATAGCGTACACAGGTTCGAATCCTGTCCCCTCCACCATTTATTGTTGCTTTGATTTAGTGCAAAGTAATTGATGAATATGAAAGCTGGGTGGAGCGTAGCTTTTCGCGGGCGTAGCATAATGGTAATGCAGCAGCCTTCCAAGCTGAATACGAGGGTTCGATTCCCTTCGCCCGCTCCAATTTAATGCGGTGGATGAGCGATTTTGCCATGCACCGATGTGTTTAATATAAAGGGTGATTGGAAAAACCCCTTTTATAAACTTAGGTAAAAGAAGATGGCAAAAGAAAAATTTGAACGTAATAAACCGCATTGTAACGTTGGTACAATCGGTCACGTTGACCATGGTAAAACTACTCTAACTGCTGCGATCACAAAAGTGTTGGCGGAATCTAGTGGTGGTGAAGCTGTTGACTTCGCTAATATTGATAAAGCTCCAGAAGAGCGTGAGCGCGGTATTACAATTTCAACTGCCCACGTTGAGTATGAAACAGAAGCGCGTCATTATGCGCACGTTGATTGCCCAGGCCATGCTGATTATGTGAAGAACATGATTACTGGTGCTGCTCAAATGGACGGTGCTATTCTAGTTGTTAACGCAGCTGATGGCCCGATGCCACAAACACGCGAGCATATTCTTCTTGCGCGTCAGGTTGGTGTTCCTGCACTTGTTGTTTATCTTAATAAAGTTGACCAAGTAGATGATGATGAGCTTCTTGAACTTGTTGAGATGGAAATTCGTGAGCTTCTCACCGAATATAAATTTGATGGCGACGCTATTCCTATCGTGGCCGGTTCAGCACTTGCTGCTCTTGAGGGTCGCGATGATGACATTGGTAAAGAGAGCATTCTTAAATTAATGGCTGCTGTTGACGAGTCTATCCCACAGCCTGAGCGTGCTATTGATGGTGCCTTCTTGATGCCGATCGAGGATGTTTTCTCAATTTCTGGTCGTGGTACAGTTGTTACCGGTCGTGTTGAGCGTGGTATTGTTAAGGTCGGTGAGGAAGTTGAAATTGTTGGCGTTAAAGATACGCAAAAAACAACAGTTACTGGTGTAGAAATGTTCCGTAAGCTTCTTGATACAGGTGAAGCAGGCGATAATATTGGCGCTCTTATTCGCGGTGTTAACCGTGAAGAAGTTGAGCGGGGCCAGGTTCTTGCTCACGTTGGCAGTATTACACCACACACTAAGTTTAAAGGTGAAGCCTACATTCTTACAAAAGAAGAAGGTGGTCGTCATACTCCGTTTTTCACAAATTACCGTCCTCAGTTCTACTTCAGAACAACTGATGTGACTGGTGTTGTAACGCTTGACGATGGCGTTGAAATGGTTATGCCTGGCGATAATATCGCTGTAAACGTTGAGCTTATAAATCCGATTGCCATGGATGATGGTCTTCGCTTTGCGATCCGTGAAGGTGGTCGCACAGTGGGCGCCGGCGTTGTAGCAAGTATTATTGAATAAAAATTATAAGTAAAGCACTCTTGAAAACTGGGGCGCTTTACTTATTTCTAGGAGTGTAGCTCAGTTGGTAGAGCACCGGTCTCCAAAACCGGGTGTCGTGAGTTCGAGTCTCTCCACTCCTGCCAATTAATTAAAAGTGGATTTGTGATGATTTATAGAGTACTCATCATTTTGTTCACAAAAATATGAAGGTTTAACAATGGCTAAGACAAGCCCAGCAGAATTTGTTCGTCAAGTCCGACAAGAGGTGTCAAAGGTCGTTTGGCCTACACGTAAGGAAGCAACCATTACAACAATCATGGTATTTATCATGGCTGCGGTGATGTCGATTTTCTTTTTAGGGGTTGATAAATTATGGGCTTATCTTATTCAACTTCTTCTCGGACTGGGAGTATAAAAATGGCTACTGGCGCAAAATGGTATATAGTTCAAGCCTATTCTGGGTATGAAAAAAAAGTTGCTGAAGCAATTAATTCCGCTGCTCGGCTGCACGGGTTGGAGGCACTTATTGAAGAAGTAATTGTTCCTATTGAGGAAATTGTTGAAATTAAAAAAGGTAAAAAAGTAACCAAGGAACATAAGTTCTTTCCAGGTTACGTGCTTGCTAAAATGTCAATGACTGATGCCTCATATCATCTTGTTAAAAACACACCAAAGGTAAGTGGTTTTCTAGGAACTAGCGGAAAACCATCACCGATTAGTGAAAAAGAGGCCGCGCAAATTCTTCATCAAGTTGAAGAGGGTGTTGAAAGAACTGCGCCCTCTATCACTTATGATATTGGTGAGGAGGTTCGTGTCATTGATGGTCCATTTAATTCATTCATTGGCATCGTTGAGAGTTCGGATGTTGATAAATTACGACTTAAAGTGTCCGTCTCTATTTTTGGTCGCGCGACACCGGTGGAGCTTGAGTATAGCCAGGTTGAAAAAAACTAGTATTATTATAGATAGGCTGTTATAAGCCGCTCTTACGAGTCGCCTATAAGGATTTTGTTCTTTCGGCGGGTCAATTTTGGGTAGTTACCCATAGCGTGTGGAAGGCCAGCCATAGCCGTACCACATCCCTTTAACTTTCAGGGTAAAACCTGATAAATAATAAATTAGAAGGTATATAATGGCAAAAAAAATTGATGGCTATATTAAGCTGCAGGTGCCTGCAGGCATAGCCAACCCATCCCCACCGATTGGGCCAGCACTTGGTCAGCGCGGTGTTAATATCATGGAATTTTGTAAGGCGTTTAATGCAAAAACTCAGGAATTGGAAAAAGGTATGCCAATTCCCACAACAATTACAGTTTATGCTGATCGTAGCTTTACGTTTATAACAAAAACACCTCCAGCATCCTTTCTATTACTGAAGGCAGCAAAACTCAAAAAGGCTTCAAGTCTACCTGGTCGCGAAGTAGCTGGTTCTATTTCTGCTTCACAGGTACGTGAAATTGCCGACACAAAAATGGTTGATCTCAATGCAAATACGCCTGAGGCGGCATTTGAAATCATCGCTGGTACTGCCCGTTCAATGGGCCTAGAAGTTAAAGGATAAGGTGATGGCTAAATTAGGTAAACGCGCAAGGGCTATGCTCGAAGGCCTTGACCTCAATGCTTCTTACTCTATCGAGGAAGCGGTTAAGGTTCTTAAAGAGCGCTCAAAGGTAAAGTTCGACGAAACTGTAGAGGTTGCGATATGTCTTGGTGTTGATCCTCGTCATGCGGATCAGATGGTTCGTGGTGTAATAGGGCTACCTAATGGAACGGGTAAAAATGTCCGTGTTGCTGTATTTGCGCGTGGTGATAACGCTGAAAAAGCAAAAGCTGCTGGTGCCGAGTTTGTTGGTGCAGAGGATTTGATGGAAGTAATTCAGAAGGGTGAGATGGGTTTTGATCGTTGTATTGCAACCCCAGACATGATGGCTGTTGTTGGTCGCCTTGGTAAGGTACTTGGTCCCCGTGGTCTTATGCCAAATCCGAAACTTGGGACGGTAACTCAAGACGTTGAAGCAGCTATCAAAGCTGCTAAGGGTGGTCAAGTTGAATATCGTGTTGAGAAGGCTGGCGTTATCCATGTGGGTGTTGGCAAGATTAGTTTTGATGAAAAAGCAATTGTTGAGAATGTAAAAACTCTCGTTAACGCGGTTGCTAAGGCCAGACCATCTGGAGTTAAAGGTACATACTTTAAAAACATGTCTTTAACATCAACGATGGGCCCTGGTCTAAATATTGATACAGCATTGGCGCTTGGTGAATAAGCCTGCTGATGCAAAGTGATTCCGTTAGAAATGTCTGACGGGAAATTGGGGTTGCTGCTTATATAATGCAATCCCGGCTTGTCCGAAACTGCAGGTATCGAAACCTATTCATAGGGGCCGGTTTAAGCCTAAGGGCCTGCATAGATGGGGTTGTGATAATTATCACAGTTTCCGTGCTAAAACCCTACTTGGTGGAGGCGACAGGCATGAGCGGTATATGGTGCAAATGTATTATATATCTAATTTGAATGGTAGGAATTGATTTATTAGTTCTTACAGATTGAAGTCGGAGACGAGAATGGATCGTACTCAAAAAGAGGAAATGGTATCCTTTCTGAATGGTGTTTTTGGCACGTCAGCTTCCGTAGTTATAGTTCGCAACCGCGGTCTTAACGTTGCTGAAATGTCTGACTTACGCAGTAAAATGCGTGAGCAGGGCGCTACTTTGAAGGTTGCTAAAAATCGGCTTGCTCGACTTGCTCTTGAAGGCACTAAGATTGAAGGCCTCGGAGATCATCTTAACGGCGCAACTGTACTCGGTTATTCCGAAGACGTTGTTGCTGCGGCCAAAGTGCTAGTTAATTACGCTAAGGATAACGAGAAAATAGAAATCGTTGGCGGCACTATGGATAGTACAATCTTGGATGAGGGTGGTGTTAGAACATTAGCTGCTCTTCCAGGGCTTGATGAACTTCGTGGTACAATCGTTGGGCTACTGCAGGCTCCAGCGGGGAAACTTGCAAGTATTACGCAAGCTCCAGCTGGTCAGTTGGCCCGTGTTTTTAGTGCTTATGGACTGCAAGGTTAAGTGAACCAAAATTCGATTAAATTATAATATTTTAAACTAAGGAAAAATAAAATGGCTGATCTTAATAAGATTGCTGACGATCTATCTGCATTAACGGTTATGGAAGCTGCTGAGCTTTCAAAAATTTTAGAAGAAAAATGGGGTGTATCTGCTGCTGCACCTGCTGCTGCTGCTGCTGCTGCTGCTCCTGCTGGAGAAGCTGTTGTTGAGAAGGACGAATTTGATGTTGTTCTTATGGCTGCGGGCGA
>CAJQRG010000024.1 GCA_905612225.1 Emcibacteraceae bacterium
GAAACGAGGGCCAAAGAGATAGTGGATATATTAACAATATACTCATCTTAATGATGACATTAATTCTTCATAATTATGACACTAATTAATGCTTAGTTCAAAGTTAACCCAATCACAGGATTAACTTATGAAATCATTAATCAAATATATCAGCCTATTTATAATCACCTTAATTATATCTTGTGCTCCACCAAGTTCAGACTACCAAAAAGGTCTAGATGCAGCTCTAGCAGGAGACTTTGCCACTGCAATGAAACTATGGAGACCTCTAGCTCAGGAGGGAAATGCGACTGCTCAATATAATATTAGTCTCATGTATACTAATGGTGATGGCGTTCCTCAGAATAATGTAGAGGCTTTGAAGTGGTCTCAGTTAGCTGCTAATCAGGGAGTTGCTCAAGCACAATATAATGTTGGATCCATGTATGATAATGGCACTGGCGTTCTTGAGGATGATACAGAAGCCTTAAAATGGTATCGCTTAGCTGCTGACCAGGGAATTGCTGAAGCACAATTTAACCTTGGTCTCATGTATGCCAATGGTGAAGGTGTTCCTCAGGATGAAGCAGAGGCTTTGAAGTGGTACCAGTTAGCTGCTGATCAGGGAGACACTGATGCCAAGAAAAACAAAGCAATAATAGAAACCAAAAATGCTAATGCCTATTATGACCTTGGTCTTATCTATGAAGATGTAGCTAATCAGGGAGAAAATACTCAAACGAACAAAGTAGATGCAGTTAAGATGTATCGCTTAGCTGCTGAGCTCGGTCATACTAAAGCTCAATTTAAACTTAGTAGAAAATTAGCTTTTGGAAAAGGTGTTGAAAAGGACAAGAAGGAGGCACGGGAATGGCTCCTTAAGTCAGCGAATACAGGTTATGCAGAAGCTCAGTTCTACCTGGGAATAGATTACTATTTTGAAAAGGACTACACAGAAGCTCGTAAATGGTACCGCTTAGCTGCGGAACAAGGCTACGCAGATGCGGAGTACCAAATGGGTAATGTATACAATCACGGAGGTTATGGCGTTGAGATAAATAAGGAGACTGCACTAGTTTGGTATCGTCGTGCAGCCACTCAGGGTCATGGAAAGGCAGAACTTTATCTTGCCAGATTATACTATAGCGGTGGATTTGTTAAACAAGACTACAAGGAAGCAATGAAATGGTATCGTTCGCTCGCTGATGCAGGGTTTGCTCTTGCCGAGTATTACGTTGGATCAATGTATGAAGAGGGAAAGGGTGTCGAAAAGAATAACAAAGAAGCAATCAAATGGTATCTACTGGCGTCAGAGAAAAGCAGTTCAAAAACACTGTTTAGTATATTGGATGATATCTATTTAGACCTTGGTAATATTTATGCAAACGATGAGAGCCTACCTAATAATAAAGAGGAGGCTCTAAAGTGGTATGAACTAGCAGCAGGCGAGGGTAGCCTTGAAGCAAGTAATATAATTAAGGATGGAGTTGAGAGTATAGACTTTGATGCTTCTACCCCATTAAATCTAGAAATTCTTGATACCTATTCTGGGGCACAACTCCACCAAGCATCACTCCAGGCGTATAAATGTTCCTATGCAATGCTTACAGGCAAACGAGATATCGACAGACATCAATTTTTAGATTGGTATTCAAAGACTTTAGCCAAACAACCAGCACACCAACTGTTAGATATATCCCACCGAGATATCAGATGGGAAGGAACAGCAGATGCATTTTTAAAGATATCAGAACTGGCTAAAGTAAATGATAGTTCTGAAGAGACTGCTGCCATCTCATACTATGAGGATGAACCACAGTGTTCTGAATTAAACTTGTTCGCAATCAGAACATTAAGGAATTAATAAGAAGAAATTTTTACTTTACGAATTTAATATTTTGTCAATTACGTGTAAGTAAATGAGTATAATCAATTCACATTGACATCATCGGCAAAATAATAGTTAAATAATTTATATAGCCAATACTCTACCTAAAGAAATATTATGAACCACTTTATACTTTGCGCCTCAGATTGTGAACATTACAACGGAACCACCGAACCAGCGCTATCTATAGCACAAGATCGATTGATACAAAAAAAATGGCCAATCTATCCAAAAACACGTAACAGAAAATCTTTTCAAGTTGGAGATAAATGCCTTGTTTATATTGGAGGTTTAAAGAATTTGGGAGGATTTCTTATTGGAGAATTTGAAATCCAGAGTATCGACGAAAACAAACGAAAGGAGCCAGTAGATAATGTTGATCTGTATACAGGTATACCAGATAAATTATTAATAATTAGAGATTACAAAGTTTATCAAAAACCAAGAGAAGCCAAGCCAATCTTAAAAAAAATGCCCTTTTTCCCTAAAAACGAGAAAAAATGGGGAGTTATTCTCATTGGTGGATGCAGAAAGGTAACTAAAGATCAATATTTACTTTTATCAGGCATCCAATAGTTTTGTAAAAAAAAACTACTTTTTACATTTCAGGGTATTGACACGAATGCCATTTTAAGAAATAAGGGTACTTGTTATATATTTCGCAAAGGAACCCTTCAATGAGTACCCTTATAACTATCAAAAAAGCTGCATCTCAACTTGGCATAAGTGAACAAAGGACTAGAACTTTGTGCAGAGATGGAAAAATTAAGGCTGAGAAAATCGGCAACACATGGATGGTTAAATTAGATAGTGCCAAAAAATATGGCCTCTTGACGGCACATAATATAGCAGAAGATCACCGTGCATTAAATACTAATAATACTAAAATAAAGAGGCCAATAGCATTGAGTTTTTTCTCTGGGGCGATGGGTTTAGATTTAGGAATAGAAAAAGCTGGGTTTGAAGTGCGCCTAGCTTGTGAATTTGATAAATTTTGTAGACAGACTATTGCTATAAATCGACCTAATGTCGCACTCTTGGGTGATATTAATAATTATACTAAAGAAGAAGTTTTAAAAGAAGCTGGCTTAAAAGATACCGATGATATTGACTTAATTGTAGGTGGCCCTCCATGCCAAGCTTTTAGCACAGCTGGAAAAAGACAAGCCTTTAAAGATGATCGAGGTAACGTATTTTTAAAATATCTTGAATTATCACTTGAACTAAACCCAAGATATATAGTTATAGAAAATGTGCGGGGACTACTTTCTTGCCCCATGGAACACCGACCTCATGATCTTAGAGGTGACGATTTTCCCGATCTTTCTGAAGATGAATTGAAAGGTGGCGCTTTAAATTTTGTATTACAACAGTTACGAAATTCAGGATATGCATATTCTTTTAATTTGTATAATTCTGCTAATTTTGGAACCCCACAAAGTAGAGAGAGGGTAATCATTGTTTGCTCTCGTGACGGTAAAGTACCCCCATTTTTAACGCCTACACATTCAGATAATGGAGAGTTTGGTTTACCTAAATGGAGAAAAGTCAAATCGTGCATTTCAAAAATAGAGACACACCATCATCTAAACTTTCCAGAAAGTCGCCTTAAATATTATCGCCTTCTAGGGCCAGGTGAAAACTGGCGAAACTTACCGATCAATCTACAGAAAGAAGCAATGGGAAAATCATTTTATTCTGGTGGTGGCAAGACAGGTTTTTTGCGAAGGTTATCTTGGGATAAACCATCGCCAACTTTAGTAACACACCCTACAATGCCTGCTACTGATTTAGCTCATCCCGCTGAAGATCGGCCTCTATCAATTGAGGAATATAAACGAATTCAAGAATTTCCGGATAGGTGGGAACTAGCTGGGCCGTTAATCCAGCAATACAAGCAAGTTGGTAATGCAGTTCCATTAAGCTTAGGGTTTGCTGTTGGAACGTTAATATCCCGCCTAATTTCCGGCGTTGATATTATAAGTGTTAATTCTTTTAAATATTCACGTTATAAAAATACTTCAAACGAAGATTGGGAGCTGCAGTTTGCCAAACTAGTTGATAGTTCTAATAAGAATTCTAAACAGGAAAATCTAGCATTTGCTGAATCCACTAGTTAGTTAGCCAAGGATTTTCTGTTTCAACTGCAAGGCAATTTGGGTTTTCCTCCATAGTTGAATGAACAAACTTTACAAAGTTTTTTTCACTAAGATGAGTAGTATTGCAAATTGTATTTAAGGAAGGCCACATGTATTCTATTCTGTCGGCTTTAATGCGATACCATTTTTCGATTTCAGTTCCTTGCCGAACTGCACTACTAGAACTATTCTCCGAATTACTTCTGTTTTTGATTTGTAAAAGTTTTCCATCCTTATGAACTAAATCTACTGATTTAACAGTTTCACCCCAAGCACAGTGCCATCCACTTTCTTTTAAATTTTCGAATAAGTATTCTTCTAAAATTAGTCCCAGTATATTTTCTGCCGACATTGCTAGTCGGTGTGCATACGTGATTTGATTTAAATCATCTTTCTTTAAACTATCCAATCTAGCGCCAATAATTTCTTCGATAGCTGGATCGGCAACAGTACCAGGAATGTTGGAAGTTCTTACGCTCGCGCGACCATCTTTACCGCCTTGGTACTTTTTTAACCACTTTTTAATAGTAGTTTTTTCATCATCCTTCTTTCCGCCGATATTACCAGGAATTCTATCGTGATCATTTGCTATAGCAGAAAAAACTATAATAACATCATCTATACAATCCATCTTCAATTCATTGGCAATGCCTCTTGCAACAGTAATTGAATCTTGTGATCCTAATTTCTGAATTGATTCTAAGAGCTTCATTGTTTTCCCCAATTTTGTGATGTGCAAATCTAAGTCACTCATAGTTTAGTATCAACTTCGAAGTTTAGTCAACTAGTTCGTTATGTATACCTGATCAGTGAAATATTAAGTTAGTCACATGTATAATCTGTGTGGGTAAATCATGTACAGCCACCACTTGAAGTTCTAGATAACATGGTAACATTCCGCGTTGATGCACTATATCCTCTGACTTTACTGAGGTTAGAAAAAAAGCTGATTGAGCTTGGCGAACCAATAAGAATAGTGATGTATCATGACAGTGAGTCCTCTTTCAGCTTTCACTGCTGGTAAGACACCATTTGACCGTGTTTAGAGCTAGAGCAACAGGGTTTTAAAATTCATAGCTCACAGAAATCATTCCCTCGTCAATATTGGGACAGATATTTAAGGAAGCATTTGTAAGAAAAGTAAAGTTGGTGAAGGACCAACGAAACATGAAAGGTAATACTATGGCTAAATCACATAAGACATTTACTCGTACGGGCCTTGGTGGCCCTGATCCATTCCCACCGACTGAGGGTCAGCAAAGACGAATTGATGAGAGAGGTCACAATGAATTAACCATTGAGGATCTTAGAATAATTAAAAAGATGAGGGACTTTGTACCGCCAGGGTTACCTGACGGTCATCCATTTCATCCTGATCCGTTGAAACGAGGACCAAGATAATCTAGTAGGCATATTAACAATTATGTGAAAAGCTTATCAATGAAGTTAATCGGACTAATAAAAAAAGCTTACCGACTATAAAAAGGGGGATAAAAAGGGGGATAGAGAATAGATAATTTACTATTTATGATTTAATTATAATAACTTAAGAGATTTAGGTGGTGCGCTCGGCAGGATTCGAACCTGCGACCTACGGATTAGAAGTCCGTTGCTCTATCCAGCTGAGCTACGAGCGCACAATCAAAACGGAGAAAATAATCAGGGAGTAAAGCCAAAAACGTCAGCATAATTTTTTAGGCGTGTCTTTCGAACTTTAGGCTCTTGCACAACATATTCAATTCCGTTGCGCTCAGCATATGCCACAGCATCAGCCTTAGTGTCAAAGGTTAATCTTATTTGACTGTTCATATCTGCTGATCCTGTCCAACCCATTAACGGATCAAGCGATCTTGGTTGTTCTGGTGCATATTCGAATTTCCACTTTTTAGAACCACTCAATCCCGATTGCATGGCCGTTTTAGTTGGTTGGAAAATACGAGCTGTCATAATTTTATACCTTTTTAAAAGACTTCACACTCTTTTTACTCGACAATTGATCGAAATTAAAGAGGTAATAATAAAAGATATTTATGTAAAGCATTAGTCATTATATTTAAAAATCATAATATTATTTTGCACAACTATTTAAAAACCTCAAATATTAGTGTTTTCTAATATTTCTTACTTTTTCAGATTCAGATTTAAGTTGCCCACAGGCAGCTAAGATATCTTCACCTCTTGTGGTTCTTATCGGAGCAGATATTCCACGACTAAAAATAAGATCTGAAAATTTTTCAATCCTTGTTTTGCTCGGTCTCTCATATGATGATCCTGGCCATGGATTGAAAGGAATTAAATTAACTTTAGCAGGGATTTGATATTCTTTTATCAACCTAACAAGTTCAAGCGCATCCTCATCACTATCATTAATACCTTTGAGTAGAATATATTCGAAAGTTATCTTGCGACTATTTTTTAAACCGGCGTAATTTTTACAGGCTGTAAGTAACTCATGAATTGGATATTTATTATTTATTGGCATGATTTCACTACGAATTTTATCGTTAACAGCATGAAGAGATATGGCTAGGTTTACCCCTATTTCCTCCCCACAGCGATAAATTTCAGGAACCACCCCGGAAGTCGACAGTGTTATGCGCCGTCGTGACAAATTAATACCATTATCATCCATTACAATTTGCATTGCTTTACTTACGTTATCAAAATTATAAAGAGGCTCCCCCATACCCATCAAGACTATGGTTGAAACAAGCCTACCTTCTGATGGACTTGGCCATTCATCGAGATAGTCACGGGCTACAAGAAGTTGCATGACAATTTCCGTTGGAGTTAAATTACGAACCAAACGCTGTGTCCCAGTATGACAAAATTTACAAGTAAGTGTGCAACCAACTTGGGATGATACGCACAGAGTTCCACGATCACCTTCCGGTATAAATACTGTTTCAACTTCCTGTCCGTCAGGAAATTTCATTAACCATTTACGAGTTCCATCTTTTGAAATAAGCGCCTCGATAATCTGAGGACGGCCAACATCAAAATGTTCAGCTAATTTTTTTCTCATATCTTGAGAAATATTACTCATCTCATCAAAATTTTTAGCTCCTCTGAAATAAATCCAATGCCATACTTGCTGTGCACGCATCCGACATTGTTTTTCAGGGATGCCTATCTCTTTAAGTTTCTCCGCCACTTCGGCATGTGATAAACCAATAAGGCTTCTATTCTCCTCAAAGGTATGGCGGGGGGCGACAACTGGCTCAACACCTAATGGTAAAGTTTTCATAACTTCTCTCAATTTTTAACATGTAAGTTCGTGCATAACTGACAATATTTAACGGCAAGCGTTTGTAATAGCGTTATGGGCTGCTGTAAAGCCAGAAAGTGAGAAACGATAACTCGTCGCATTGCCGCGGCCGCTACGAGCATTAAGAATTAGACTATTACCACGCTTTAACGATGCTACGATTGTGTCATCCTGCTTAGCGTCGTACGCCCAGGCACCGTCTTGCTCTGTAAAGAGATTAGATTTTGCTGTTTTATCTATGACCATTTTTACAGCTGACCCTTTTTGAAAACCATAGCCGGCGATAAAGTTAAATTCATTCCTAATCTCTAATGATGGTTTATGGGTTACGGTCACAAAAGGGTTGCCGTGACGCAACGAGCTTGGGGTCTTCGCTTTAGGTAACGAAATCATATAACAAACAGTTTGTCCAGCATCAGTTTTTAGAACGAAAGCATCCCAATCACGAAAACTATTTAGAAGCTGTCTACTATCGGCCTTTGATAGATTTGTGGTTACTATTAAAAATGATATGGTAATCAACAACCACCCCGCAAACTTATTCATCAGTATTCCTCTTATTTCAATTGTATAGTTACTTAAATAATATTAACAACCACTCTAAAATTTAACTTTGTCAGAATTTTGATTATATTGTAACAATTGTCAACTCTTGCTATTTAAATTTAAATATTTAAGCGTAATTATTCCATAAATGATAATTATCATAGTCAATTATTACTATTTAATGTAAAAAATATTTTTAATGCATTTAAACGAATTAAGGAATCAAACCAATGAGTAAGGTTTATAAAGATGCTACTGCTGCACTTGATGGGATATTATCAGACGGTATGACGCTTATGGTCGGGGGGTTTGGTCTATGCGGAATTCCAGAAAATTTAATAGCAGCGTTAAGAGATAGCGATATAAAAAACATTACTGCAATTAGCAATAATGCCGGTGTGGACGACTTCGGCCTTGGACTTCTATTGCAAACTAAGCAAATAATAAAAATGATCTCTTCATATGTTGGCGAAAATAAAGAATTCGAACGACAATACCTTTCTAAAGAACTTGAACTTGAATTCAATCCACAGGGAACTCTAGCAGAGCGTGTTCGAGCGGGCGGAGCTGGAATTCCTGGTTTCTATACTAAAACGGGAGTGGGTACTCTTATTGCTGAGGGTAAGGAACATAAAGTTTTTAATGGTGAAACTTATATTATGGAAACAGGACTTAAAGCAGATGTATCATTGATAAGGGCATGGAAGGCGGACAAAGAAGGTAATCTAATATTCAGAAAAACCGCCCAAAACTTTAATTCTACGATGGCAACAGCAGGTAAAATAACGGTGGTCGAAGTAGAAGAAATTCTA
Source organism: Emcibacteraceae bacterium (assembly GCA_905612225.1). GTDB lineage: Bacteria > Pseudomonadota > Alphaproteobacteria > Sphingomonadales > Emcibacteraceae > Pseudemcibacter. The sequence continues at coordinate 8,632 of CAJQRG010000024.1, forward strand.
GAAAATGGAGAGTTGGACCCAGATCATATTCACACTCCAGGAATTTTTGTACAACGCATTATAGTTTCAAGAGATCTAGAAAAACGCATAGAACAACTTACAACACGGCCAAAGGAGGCAGTATAGTTATGGCTTGGACCAGAGAAGAAATGGCAAAACGAGCCGCTCTCGAAATTCGTAATGGATATTATGTAAATCTGGGTATTGGAATTCCCACACTTGTAGCAAACTTTATTCCTAATGATGTCGACGTCACTTTACAAAGTGAAAATGGCATGCTTGGAATGGGCCCTTTCCCTTTCGAGGGCGAAGCGGATGCTGATCTAATAAATGCCGGAAAGCAAACAATTACGGAGTTAGACCGAACAAGCTATTTTTCATCTGCTGACAGTTTTGCGATGATCCGAGGGGGTCATATCGATCTTAGCATCCTCGGAGCGATGCAAGTTTCAGAACAAGGGGACCTTGCTAACTGGATGATCCCTGGCAAGATGGTTAAGGGAATGGGCGGAGCTATGGATCTGGTTGCAGGTGTTAAAAAAGTTGTAGTTTTAATGGATCATAATGCCAGAGATGGTGGAATAAAGTTTTTAAAGAATTGCACGCTTCCACTTACCGGCGTCAAGGTAGTTGATATGATAATTTCTGACCTAGGGGTCTTTGTTATTGAAAATGGAACCGCTACCCTCACCGAGCTCGCAAGTAATGTTACAATTAATAACGTAAAAGAGAAAACAGGTGCTAACTTTAAAGTTGATGAAAATTTGTTATTTCTATAATTACATTATGTTATAAAATACACTGTTCTAGTTAATTAAAGTTATTAAAATTGAAGTAAAAGAAGTTTTTGATGGCAAACATAAAATTTATCATAGTGATGCTGACGGTTATAATTTTGTTTATATTAAATCCGGTATGGGCCACAGATTATAAATTTGCTGATAAAGAAACTGCAATCAACATTCTCACGAAGGATGATGAATATCTCTCTAACATGAAATCTATTGAGATAGCCTTACAAACAGGCTCTACGACAGCTAATAAAACTATTGAAGATCTTAAAGCACATTATGCTGCAAATGTTATTGAATGGCCTGAGGCGGAAAAAGCCCTAATGAAGGCACTCCTGATTACACACAAGAAAAAGCTGGAAAAAATTTCCCATCTCCTTCCCGATACAGTTTATTTTATAAAAGTTACTGATGCAGTTGAAAGTGGTATACCCCACACACGCGGCAACGCTTTTGTGTCCCCAGCACGTCGAACATCTCTTTCAACAAAACTCTTCTTTCATCAAATTTTTCACATTCTATCCCGCAAAAATCGTATACGGCGTGCCAGCCTCTATAATATTATAGGGTTTAGGCCTTGCTATTTTCAATCAACAGAAAAAATAGATAGATATACAATCCGCAACCCTGAAGCTCCATTTATGGAATTTTTTCTTCCTGTTAAAATTGAGGATCGAGATACATATGTTATGTCTTACCTTCACACAAAGTATGATGCTTTTGATCCGAAGGTTAAGAAGGGGTTTGATGGTCACATCACTGGCGACCTTCTCGAAGTAATTTTACAAAATGGCATTTGTAAACCAGTAATTAGAACAGATGGCTCAACAAGTATCTTTAAACACGAAGATATCCCTGATTTTTATAAAAGGGTTGGATACAATACAAAATTTGATATTCATCCAGAAGAAATTATCGCCGACAACTTTGCCTATCTAATGATGAAGACTAAAAACCTTACTAACCCAGAAATACCAGAAAAAATAGAAGATTGGCTAGACGTCAGTGTTTATTAAAGGGTTTTAAATTGCACTCAGGAATAAAAATAAATGATAACCTGACCGGCCCTCTTTTTATGCTTCTTAGCTGTGTACTTTTCTCAATTATGGGTGGCCTAATACGTTATTTGTCGATCATGGATTTTCATCCATTCATGACTGCATTTCTGAGAACGCTTTTAGCTATATTTTTTTTAGTGCCAACTTTCTACAAAGTTGGTATTTTTGGTCTCAAAACTAACCAAATAAAACTTCATTTCTTTCGCGGTATTGTTTCAGCTATTGCTGTCATTTCCAGCTTCTATGCTGTAACTGTCATTCCGCTTGCTAGTGCAACATCGTATAGTTTTGCGGCACCAGTAATTTCCACCTTGTTGGCGGTAATATTTTTAAAAGAGAAAATTCATCTTCCGCGAATTTCCGCCCTTATTGCCGGCTTTATTGGAATGATTATTTTACTACGGCCCGGAACTGTACCCTTTTCCTCAGGGGTTGGCGCGGCATTGACATCAGCATTCGCAGTTGCTTTTGCTATCATATGTATACGCAAATTAAGCCAAACAGATAAACCAAATGTTGTTGCCCTATATGCAATGTTTTTTACCTTGCCCATCTCATTTGTATTTGCTCTAACGAGATGGTCTTGGCCATCGCCACATCAGTGGAACATTTTAATTTTAATTGGTCTATGTGCTGCGCTTGCACAATATTCGATTTCAAGAGCCTTCAGTCGCACTGAAACAACCGCCATTATGCCAATTGACTTCACAAGGTTGATTTTTGCTGCAATTATTGGTTATATTTTTTATGGAGAAGCTCCAGATATATACACATTTATTGGGGGCACCATTATTTTATCCAGCGCTGTCTATGCCGCCCATAGAGAAGCTAAGCGTAGAAAAATTAATTCTTTATGAATTGGCAAACAAAAAATTCTCCCGATGGCTTCAAAGGTATTCTCTTCATGCTTGCTTTTTGTATGGTTGTCACCACCAGCGCAATTCTAATTAAAAAACTTGGTCAAAGTTTAAATAGTTTTGAAGTTGTCATGATTCGTTGTGCCTTCACTGTACTTATCACCCTTATTTTTAATTATCGACTTGGAAAAATTTTAATTAGTACCCACCGACCCAATATGGTTGCGGGCCGCTCAGCTCTTACTTGCTTGGTTGTTGTATGTAATTTTTATGCGGTATCAAGTTTACCACTAGTTGAAGTCACATCATTACAGTTTTCAAAACCATTATTTCTCATAATTCTTGCCGCCATTTTTCTTGGCGAAAGGATTAGAATTTATCGCACCACGGCTACAATTTTAGGTTTTATTGGTATTATGATAGTTCTTCACCCCTGGAACAATGAAAGCGGGGGCAGCCTAGAGTGGGCACATCTCTCCGTGCTTGCGGCCGCCCTCGGTATGGCCGTGCTCGCAGTGTTCTCAAAAATACTTAGCAAAGATCATATTCCAGTCACCCTGGTTCTATATGCTAACACCGCTACCGTATTAATTTGTGCCCTGCCTGCAGCTTATTATTGGATAACTCCCACAATTGATCAAATGATTTTGATTGCCGGTTTAGGAGCTACAACATTTTGCGCTCAATATTCAATGATCAGCGCTTATAAAAATGCCGATGTAATGTTGGTTACGCCTTTTGAATATGTCAGAATTATTTTTGCTGCTGCAGCTG
>CAJQRG010000025.1 GCA_905612225.1 Emcibacteraceae bacterium
CGATTTAGATGAAATAGCTTCAACAACATCAAAACCTCAAGATGTGATAGGTCTTCACTTTTTTAGCCCGGCTTACATTATGCCGCTTCTTGAAATTATAAGAACTAAACATACTTCGACAGATGTTTTAGCAGCTGCACTTAGATTAGGTAAGTTAATTGGAAAGAAAACGGTTGTATCTGGAGTTTGTACTGGTTTTATAGCTAACCGTATGTCGAGCTGCTATGGCCGTGAAGCAGGATTGCTGCTGCTTGAGGGGGCTGACCCAGAGCAGATTGATAACGTCCTTTATAAATTTGGTATGCCTATGGGTATGTTTTCAATGCTTGATATGGCTGGAATTGATATTGGTGTTCTTGCTAGAAAAAATATGCCCACAGAAAGTTTTGACGAGAGGGCTTTTCGTATACACGAGGCGCTAGTTGCATCGGGAAGTAAGGGGCAAAAAACAAATGCTGGATTTTATTGTTATAATGAAAAAGAAAAAACTCTAAATCCAGAAGTAGAAGCCCTTACTCAAAAATATGCAGAAGAGTATGGGATTAAACGCCGAAAAATTACTCCAAAAGAAATTGAAGAAAGATGTCTTTTTTCTCTCATCAATGAGGGATTTAAAATTGTTGAAGAGGGTATAGCTATAAGGGCTAGCGATGTGGATGTAGTCTATACTAGCGCCTTTGGGTTTCCCCGTTATAAAGGAGGTCCACTTCACTATGCTGAGCATTTGGGATTGGATTATATTCTCAAAAGAATAAACGAATTTGCCAAAGTACATGGAGATCGATGGTGGCGACCATCTTCTCTTCTTGTGAGTTTAGTTAAAAAAAATAAGTGACATCATGCAGTATGTGTAAATATTAATGCCTATTTATAATAAAAATTAGATCCTCACCGCGAAATAGATGTGCGTTTACTTAAAAGGATTTACTTGCATAGGCATGGTTATAATGTTACTCAACGGTAACTTTAGTGGTGCTTAATAAACCTTTTAACTGTTGAAAATAACTAAGCGTAAGGACTGATAATTTGTTATGAGGTCTATATCCAGATCAGATTTAGAAAATCTAAAAATAATAGAACAAAAAGTCCTATGGCTGGCAAGCTATATGATCCACAATGCCAATCATATTCGCCCTTCCCGTGACGGGCTTAAGGTAGGGGGTCATCAGGCTTCAAGCGCATCACTAGTTAGCATTATGACCGCGCTCTATTTTCATATTTTAAAGCCTAATGATAGGGTCGCAGTTAAGCCCCACGCTTCACCAACTATGCATGCGATCATGTATTTGATGGACCGGCAAACCTTACCTAAAATGCAAAACTTTCGTGGCTTCGGTGGTGCACAGTCTTATCCATCCATTACTAAGGATACAACGGATGTGGACTTTTCAACAGGATCCGTGGGAATGGGAGTTGCGGCAACGCTGTTTAATACGCTTGTTCAGGATTATATGGTTGATCATAAATGGTGTGGAGAACAATCAAAAGGGCGTATGATTGCTCTGGCAGGCGACGCTGAATTCGACGAAGGTAATATATTTGAAAGTCTTCTTGAAGGCTGGAAACATAAGGTGCAAAATCTTTGGTGGGTTATCGACTATAATAGGCAAAGCCTTGATAGCGTAGTTGATGATGCACTTTTTGAGAGAATCAGTGGGGTTTTTGATAGTTTGGGCTGGAAGGTTTCCCCGCTTAAATACGGGAAAAAATTATTAAAGGCACAAAAGGGTCCGGCTGGAGAGGCAATCCTAAACTGGATAGATAATTGTCCTAATCAACTTTATTCGGCACTTACCTACCAAGGTGGATTGGAATGGCGCCGCCATCTTGAACTTGATCTTTCAGGTACCTTTGGAATAGGTGAATTTCTTGATAGTTACGATGATAGCTCGTTAGCTGATGTCATGACTAATCTTGGGGGGCACGATATTGAAACGTTAATTGAGGCCTTTAATGAAGCTGATGATAGCGAGCAACCGCAATGCTTTATTGCATATACTGTAAAAGGAAAGGGGCTTCCTCTCGCGGGACATAAGGATAATCATGCCGGGTTGATGAGTGTTGACCAAATGGCAGAATTTAAGAAAACTCAGGGTGTTCCTGATGGTGCTGAATGGGATAAATTTGGTGGTATTGAAAAAGAAAGTCAAAATCTACAATATTTTATTGATAATTGCGATTATCAAAAAAGAGCTAAAATTAAAAAAAGTGTAGCATCAATAAAAATTCCAGCAATTAATGCTCCGCGCAGTGAAAGTCAATCGACGCAGGAAGCTTTTGGTAAAATTATGTTTGAGCTTGCTAGAGGTGATAGCGAACTTGCAAGTCGGATAGTAACAACTAGCCCTGACGTGACATCCTCAACTAATCTTGGTGGTTGGGTAAATAGGCGTAAACTTTATTCACGCGACCAGGTATCTGATGTATTTAAAGATAAGCGTATTCCAAGTTCTCAACTATGGCAGAAGGGACCTTCGGGTCAGCACATGGAGCTTGGAATAGCAGAAAATAATCTGTTTTCTTTGTTAGGTCAATTTGGTCTCACATACCGTAATTTTAATGAGCGTATTTTCCCAGTCGGAACTCTCTATGATCCTTTCATAGCTCGCGGCCTTGATGCCCTCAATTATGCTGCTTATCAAGGTGCCCGTTTTATGTTGGTAGCAACCCCATCTGGAATTACGCTCGGTCCTGAAGGTGGGGCTCACCAGTCCATAGGTACGCCACTTATTGGTCTTTCACAGCCAGGGCTTACTTCAGTCGAACCGTCTTATGCAGATGAGCTTGCTGTTCTTATGGAATGGGGCTTCGATTACATGCAGCAAGAAGATGGTTCCTCGGTTTATCTCCGTCTTTCAACCCGTAAGATTGAACAGTTACCCCGAGTGCTGACGGTTGCGGATAAAGATAATATTATTAAGGGAGCCTATTGGCTTCGACAACCGACAAGTACGACTTCTAGAGCTATCGTATATGCTGGCGCCGTGGCACCGGAAGTAATGAGGGCTGTTCAGGATCTTCAGCAAGAAAATAAAGATATGGCCGTGCTTGCAGTTACATCGTCTGATATTCTTTATCGTGATTGGTCGGAATCTCGCAAGAATAGTGTGATCAAAAAAACTGAAACTCTCTCTCATATTGAAACTCTTATGAGCGGATTAGCTCGGGACTGTATTGTTGTTACAGTATGTGATGCCCACCCTCTTCATTTGTCCTGGCTTGGCAGTATAAATGGTAATCCTGTAGTGCCCCTCGGTGTTGAAGACTTCGGTCAGACAGGTGATTTACCTGATCTTTATGATCATTTCATGATGGATAGTGCGGCAATTGTTGCTGCTCACGGCCGTCTCAAGAGAAATTAATAGTTAATTAAAGAGCTATCAATTTACCTAGTTAAAATATTTTGATTTTGGGTTTTTCTTCGCAGTAAAGTAATTATTAATTTAAAATTTTGACTTAGATACACAGCGTTATAGTATTTTACCTCAAGTTAACCTTTACAAGATGTTTAATTTATTGTCCTATGTTAGACATTGGAGTTGGGGCTCAAATAAATATTATAAATTAAAATATAAGGAGAATTCATAGATGAATATTAATAAAAAATTTGAAAAAATTCTTTTAGCAGTTGGTGTGATGGCTACATTTTTTTCAACTACTAGTATTGCGCAAGATAATCCATATGAGCCTATTCAAGGCGAATGGGTTGAACTTCCTAATGGCCGTACATGGGGTGCTACTAGTACTGTATATTATGCTGGTAATGGTAATATTTGGGTTGCTGAACGGTGTGGTGGCAATACAAACTGCCTAGATACTCCAGAAATTGATCCTATTATGTTAGTTGATGTTGATGGTAATATTTTAAAAAGCTTTGGCAGAAACATGATTGTTTGGCCGCATGGTCTTCACCTTGCTCCGGATGGCAACCTTTGGATTGCCGATGCTAGAGGCGATGCAGAGCGCATGAAAGGTCATCAAGTTCATAAATTTAGTCCAGACGGAGAACTTTTGCTTTCTATTGGCACAGCGGGTGTTGGTGGACAGGATAAATATGTTTTCAATAATCCAAATGATGTTGCTGTTTCAGAGAATGGAGATATTTTTGTTGCGGACGGCCATGGTGCAGGAGGTAACAACCGAATTGTAAAATATAATAGTAAGGGCGAATATCTTATGGAATTTGGTGAAACAGGTTCTGAGCGCGGTCAGTTTCGTGAACCTCATGCACTCGCCATAAATTCGGAAGGAAAATTATTTGTCGGTGATCGTCATAATGGTCGCGTCCAAATTTTTGATCTCGAAGGAAATCATATTGACCAGTGGACCCAGTTTGGTCGCCCAAGCGGACTTTATATTGATGGTAACGACATTCTATATTCTGCAGACAGCGAATCCAACACTGGCTTTCGACGTAATCCAGGTTGGGAACGCGGTATTCGTATAGGTAGTTCCATCACAGGCTGGGTAACAGGATTTATTCCTGACCCCAATCAAGGATATATGCCTGGCACGAGCGTTGCTGAAGGTGTAACCGCTGATGAGGAAGGAAATATATACGGTGCTGAAGTAGCTCAGAAGAGAATGCGTAAATATATTCCTAAAACATATAGGGGCGAGCCACGGCGTAGAAATTAATATTGTGAAATTAAGCTAAACAAGATTGAAGAAGCCTCCATATTTAAAATTATGGAGGCTTCTTTTTAATGAGTAAAAAATGAAAATTAATGCAAAGTTTGACCAGGTAGCGGTAATTCGAGTTGAAGATTATAAATGGATACCTTCACCCATGCCTGGTGTTGAACGTATGATGCTAGACCGGGTTGGAAATGAGGTGGCGCGAGCTACTAGTATTGTTCGCTTTGCCCCCAACGCTGAATTTTTGCCACATTATCATGGCGGAGGGGAAGAGTTTTATGTTCTTGAAGGAGTTTTTTCTGATGAACATGACGATTACCCAGCTGGTACCTATGTGCGCAACCCTATTGGTACTAACCATACCCCTCATGTTGGAAAAGAAGGCGCAACCATATTTGTTAAATTATGTCAGTTTGATAAAAAGGATGCGAAAAAGTTTCACATTAAAACGAAAGAAGCGGACTGGTATCCTGGATTGGTTTCAGGGCTCTCCGTCATGCCACTTCATGAGTATATTACAGAGCAAATTGCGTTGGTTAAGTGGGCGCCAAATACCATCTTTGAACCTCACCAGCATTGGGGAGGTGAAGAAATATTAGTTCTTGAGGGCACTTTTTACGATGAGCATGGAACTTATCCACAAGGTACCTGGATGAGAAGCCCACACCTCAGTAAACATTGTCCCTATACCAAAGATGATGGCGCTCTGATTTATGTGAAAACTGGCCATTTATTAGAACTGTGAATAGTCTAAGTAAGGTTTTATAAAATATTTACCCACTTCTTTTTTTAATATATCTGGATAGCTCGTACATTAGCCATGATGCTATTAATATTATAATTAAAAGTAATCCCCAGCGCATAAGCTCTGCATAAAAATTACTATCAATTTCTGGCATGATAAAGAAATATTCGCCTAAGCGTTCGCTGCGTTCTGTCATCCAATGCCAGCCACTATGCGCAACAATGGCAGACAGTAAGATAATACCAACTTTTTCTTTGACAATATATTTAAAAAGTAAATTAAGTAGAGGTAATACACAAATCAGAATAAATATCTGACCAATTTCTACTCCGAGGTTAAAAGAAAGTAATGATGTAAATAAGTGTTGCCCGGCAAACTGCATACTATCGGAAAGAAGGAATGAAAAACCAAAACCATGAATAAGGCCAAAGGCAAATCCTACAATCCATCGTTTTTCAAGCTTAGCCCCTACAATGTTTTCAAAAGCCATGTAAACGATTGAAAGCGCTATGAGCATTTCAATTAATGGTGCGAACCAGAGTGCTTGGGGAGCCAGTCCAAAAGCGGTTGATATAAGAGTTATGGAATGTGCAACGGTGAAGGATGTTACGACAGGAATAAGTCCGATAAAGCTACGTAATGGTATTACAAGACAAAGAAGGAATAAAATATGATCTGTACCATCAAGAATGTGAAAGAAACCAAGTTTCATAAATTCATACAAAGCGTGCAGTAGGCTGGGATCAAGTTCAACAACACCTGGATTACCTGTGTAATTAAAGACACGCTCACCTTTGCCAGCAGGTATGAAGTGAAGCACAGTATTTGTAATGCTCGCTAATTTATTAAGTGTTGGTTGTAGAGAAAATTTGGATTGATCTGATTTTATTGGGAATTCATAGAGGACATCTAAAGCTATTTGTTTGTAGTAAATTTTATCTTCATTTGTTCTGGTTGGAGATTTAATACTTTTGATAGCCGTATCCCAACTTTGAATTGATCTATCTTGAGGCGTAGTAGCTCGAAGTGCGGTGATCATTTTATCTTCAATTAATTGACCTTCTTCAAAAACACGAAGCTCTTCTGTAAGGTAAATATGTGCTGCATCGAGTAAAACAGCCTCTGATTTTTCAAAATCAAGATAACCTGGCCCAAAAGTTGGGTAGACGAGCTCGCTCATGCTTTCGAGGGGCACTCTTAGTAAGAGTTTAAGGGTATTTCCTTCTGGCTTTACATACATATGAACGGTCACTGAGGAAGGAATATCATGAGCCTTTACAAACGATGTCATTGTCAAATTCATCATTATTATTGCAAATAGAAAACGAATAATAGATGAGTGGATGAAATTAAATTTAATCATTTTTGCCCTATTTTACTGATATTTGTGTCCGAATTTTTGATCGATGCTATTGTTCATAAAAAAACACAAGCGAAGAGTCAATTTTTAAAAAGATCTTCATAGATTCAATTCTTGAACATAAGACTTAAATATTGTAGGATTTTTAGGATAATTTTTTCGTTTAGCGTTGGAGAGCGTAAAGTGATGAGCATAGCTAAACATCAAATAAAAAAACAAGGGAATAGATAATCATGAAAAAAAACAAATTATTGATGGGGGCTGCACTTGCTGTTTCTCTTGTCACCTTAAGTTTTGGCTTGCAGTCTTGTAGTCCAGGAGGTGATGCAACTGCGCAAGCACCACAAGCACCCTCATTCGAAGTAGATCCATTCTGGCCAAAACCGTTGGGTAATGAATGGATTCTTGGTAATGTTATTGGTGTGGCTATAGACGAACGTGACCATATTTTTATTGTACATCGTGCGAGCGGTGATGGAATATTTGGTTCAAGGACTGAGATTGGACTTCAAACAGGAGTATCGATTTGCTGCACACCTGCGCCACCAATTATTGAATTTGATCCTGATGGAAATGTAGTTAATGCCTGGGGCGGGCCTGTTGAAGGAGCACCCTATACTTGGCCATCATCAAATCACGGTATTGAAATTGATCATCACGGCAATGTTTGGATTGGTGGTAATGGTCAAGGAGACAGTCATATTTTGAAATTTACCCGTGATGGTACATTTCTTGAGCAACTAGGTACTCCGGGAATTATAGAATCAGATAGTAATGATACAACACGCTTCTCAAGAGTTGCGGAAGTAGCTGTAGTAGCAGAAACTAATGAAGCATTTGTATCTGACGGATATGGTAATCGCCGTATCGCTGTTCTAGATGCAACCACCGGTGAGTTTAAACGCTACTGGGGTGCTTATGGAAATAAGCCAGAAGATCCAACTGAGAGATACCGTCACGACCCCACAACCCCGCCACATCCTCAATTTACAGGACCTGTGCATTGTGCAGAACCATCAAATGATGGACTTCTATATGTTTGTGACCGCTCTAGTGATCGTATTCAGGTATTCAAGCAAGACGGTACGTTTATGTATGAAAAACTGATTATGCCAGAGACGCTATCTCAAGGGTCAACTTGGGATCTAGATTTTTCAAAAGATCCTGAACAAAAATATGTTTATCTAGCAGATGGACAAAACCAACGTGTTTACATACTACTGCGTGAAAACCTTGAAATGATAACAATGTTCGGTGGCGGTGGTCGTCAACCTGGCCTTTGGTTCGCACCACATAGTATTGCAACCGATTCAAAAGGTAATATCTATACTACTGAAACTTACGAAGGTAAGAGAATTCAGAAGTTTGTTTATCAAGGCCTTAAGGATGTCCCAGCAAAAGATCAGGGCGCACTATGGCCAGCTGGTACTAAGTAGTTTAAATTAGTAGTCATATTTTTTAAAACCCTCGATGAGAAATTATCGGGGGTTTTTTATTAGAAAATTAGATTAATCATCTGGTAAGGCATAAGCTCTAATCTCGCCGGGGTATGCGCCACCACTAACGGCTACAATGATGTATTGTTTTTCTCCTATACTGTAAGTCATAGGGGAACCGGACTGACGTGATGGCATCCAGATTTCACCAACTTGCTTGCCATTTAATTTATTATAAGCACGAAGCATTGCGCCCCTTTCACGCCCATCTGGGTTTGTTACCATCATATCACCGGCGATGGCTAATGTTTTTGTTACCATCATTCCGACACTACCGCGTTGACCAGTACGTGGAATATTTAGTCCTTGTAGTTTTGGATGATTACGAACGTTGTCAGGAGTTTCCCCATGTGCAATGCGCCAGAGAATTTCACCTTTTGACATATCGAAGGCAGCTATAATACCGTAGGGTGGTTTTAATATGGATAAGCCGTCCACATTAAGGGATGGAACCCGCACTGGTTTGCCGTTATAGACTGGATAACTTAATTCTTTTGGAGAGCCAGGATTCTGTCCGGTACCTCCAGCTAAAGCCATTTTAAAAGGTTGCCCACTTCGGCCCTGTAGATAATCCACATTTGAATAACCCTCAGGTGGAGGGGTAAGTGAAATACCCCCAATCGCAGATACATTGGCAGGAGCATATAAAATGCCAGTCTCAGGATCAAAAGCACCACCCGCCCAATTAGTTCCCCCACCAGAATTACCTAGGGCAATGGCTCCGAGTTTTCCGTTTATATCACCAAGGGTTGGGGGGTTATATATAGTTGCATCCTGCCATGACCAACGTTCAAGGTTTTGTATCGCTTGTGAACGCATTTCCGGTGTGAAGTCGATGAGGTCTTCTGGTACATGCATTTCAGAGCGACCATAGTTTAATTTTTCCATAACTCTTGGCTGGGTTGGGGAATACCATTCACCTGGTACATTACCAATTGGAACAGGCACTTCTTTAATGGGCCAGATTGGCTCACCAGTAATTCGATCAAATACAAATAGCCATGCTTGTTTGGTTGGCACGGCAAGTATTTCACGCATCTTACCTTCAATTTCTACATCCATTACAAGTGGCGCGGCCGATAGATCATGCCCCCAAATTGGATGATGTACTATCTGAAAATGCCATTTATATTTTCCAGTATGCAAGTCAACAGCTACAATACTTTCTGCAAAAAGATTATTGCCCGGTCTGTGTCCACCATAGTAATCTGAAGAGGGACTTTCTACGGAAAGATATACAATTTCATTTTTTTCATCAGCGGTGATTTGGGTCCAGACGCCGTTGCTTCCATTCCTTTCCCACGAATTATCAAGCCATGTATCATTACCAAACTGTCCTGGGCGTGGAATAGGGTCAAACTGCCAAACCTTTTTACCAGTTCGAGCATCAAATGCGCGCACAAGACCTTTTGTATTGTTGTAATTATCAATAGTAAGGCCTTCTTTCATAGCGTTACCAATAATGACTAAGTCGCCAGCTACTGTTGGAGTTGCATGAAGACCGATTTCACCTGTCACTAGATCAATTTGTACCTCATTTCCCTGAACTGCGCCTAACTTAAGGTCAACGATACCGTTTCCTTGGCTTCCAAAAGTGTCGGTTGGAATGCCTGTATGAGCATCTAGGGAAACTAGCATGTAACCAGTAGTCACATAAAAAATTCTGTCATCACCATTTTTATCTGACCAATAAGAAAGACCACGGCCAGATAGCTGACGCGGTGCCATACCACCCCTAAGGCCTTCGTTCATACTATGGAGCCAAATAAGTTCACCTGTTTCACCATCAAGGGCAAATGCAGTCCGCCTCGTGCCTCCTGTTGCATAAATAATTCCATCAACCATGAGGGGTGTTACCTCAAGTTTATATTCTGGACGTGATCCAAGATTCTTGGTGGAAAATGACCATGCAAGTTCAAGGTCTTCAAAGTTATCGGCATTGATTTGATCAAGTGGAGAGTAACGTGATCCTTTTATATCACCTGTGTAATGATGCCATTCACCATTAGCTGTTCCAGGTTCCTGTGTATTTGCAAAATTTGTAATAAGCCCAGTTACTAGCAAAGTAAGTACATAGAGGAAGTGTTTTAAGTTAATCATTTTTATGATTTTCCATTTAATAATTATTTCTCTTAAGTTACAAAAAAACCCCAAAAATCGTATGATTTTGGGGCTTTTTTGTAACTTATTTTTGGTTTATTTTATCAATCATCAGCAGGTTTTTGAGCGTTCCATTTTATTCTTTTTAGTCGTGAGTTTTGATAAGGAAGCTTAATCTTTCCTGCAGGAAAATTATTTTCTGACATGAGGTACGCAAGTATATCTGCCTTAATTTTGCGGGATACACCTCTTGGATCATCTAATGGCATTGTTGTGCGAATACGTTGAAATAATATATCCACACCTAGATCATCCCAATTATAGATGAAGGCGCCCTGTTTTAATGTTGGTGCTTCCTCAATACCCTGCATTTGCGAGCCATGACATGCGCTACAATGTTCTTGGTATAGGTTCTCACCGTTCATAGCCTGTTCTTCAGTATAAGCTCCCTCCCACACATTATTTACCGCTTGCGCGTTAGAAAAGGATGAGCTTAGTAGAGTAGCTAATGTAATGACTAACAATTTGTATATTAAATTCATATTCATCTCGTCTTAATTTTTTATTATTTATATCTATTGATGATTGATCCACAACTATTTTTTACGAACAAAAAACTCTTTTGGATCAATTTTAATTTTATCACCTTTAATTTAAACCATAATCTTTTATACACTGATTATTACAAACTGAAAACGAAAAAAATCAGGAAGATTATTTTAATTTAACCCCCCTGATTAATATCTAGTTAATCGTCAGGTAGAGCATAAACTCTAAACTCACCAGCATAGGCGCCGCCGCTGACAGATACGCAGATATACTGCTTGCCATTAATCATGTAGGTCATTGGCGAACCGGATTGCCCTGCAGGCATCCAGAGCTCACCGACCTGATCGCCAGTCATCTTGTCGTAGGCACGGAGCATAGCGCCACGTTCTCGATCACCTGGGTTAGTTACCCTGGGATCACCGAGAATTAACAAATTTTTAGTAACCACTGACCCTACGCTGCCGCGCTGACCCGTACGTGGAATATTCATTCCTTTAAGATCAGGATGGTTGCGAACATTATCGGGGGTTTCACCGTGTGCAACACGCCAAAGAACCTCGCCTGCCTTCATATCAATTGCAGCAATAACGCCATATGGTGGCTTAAGAATTGAAAGACCTTTAACGTTCAAGCTTGGCACAACAACTCGTGGACCACTATAGACTGGGTAGCTTACTTCCTTTGGAGCGTCTGGGTTCTGACCAGTTCCTGCAGCATTTCTCATGCGAAAGGGTTGACCTATGCGGCCGGCCATATAATTTACATTTGAATAACCCTCGGGTGGCGGAGCAAGTGATATACCGCCAATTGCGCTTGTTGTAGCCGAGGCATATACAATGCCCGTTTCCGGATCAAATGAACCTCCTGGCCAATTTGTACCGCCGCCAGCATTACCAAGATTAATACCACCCAGCATACCATTTACATCACCAGCGATTGGGGGGTTATAAAGGGTACCGTCTTTCCAGACCCACCGCTCAAGGTTTTTCTCAGCTTGTGCACGCATTTCTGGGGTAAAGTCGATCAAATCTTCTGGATAATCTAGTTCTGGGTTACCATAGAGTAATTTATCTGAAGGACGCGGTTGCGTAGGCGAATACCATTCTCCGGGTACGTTGCCTTGAGGAACAGGTACTTCAGGAATTGGCCAAATTGGCTCTCCGGTTATGCGGTCGAATACATACATAAAAGCTTGCTTTGTCGGTAGTGCAAGAATTTCACGCATCTCACCATCAATTTCTACATCCATCACAAGCGGTGCTGACGACAGGTCATGGTCCCATATAGCATGGTGAACCACTTGAAAGTGCCATCTATATTCACCTGTATTTAGATCAACAGCAACTATGCTTTCACCAAAAAGGTTGTCTCCTGGGCGGTGACCACCGTAAAAGTCTGATGATGGGCTTTCAATAGAAAGGAAAACAAGTTCGTTTTTTTCATCAACTGTGATTTGTGTCCAAACACCAGTATTTCCATTTCTTTCCCATGAATTATCAAGCCATGTATCATTACCAAATTGTCCTGGGCGAGGAATAGGATCGAACTGCCATATTTTTTTACCCGTTCTAATATCAAATGCACGAATAAGACCTTTTGTGTTGTTATAGTTATCAATGGTCATACCTTCTTTCATAGCAGAACCTACGATAATCATATCACCAACAACCGTTGGGGTTGCATGAAGACCAATTTCACCTGTCACTAGATCAATTTGTACTTCATTACCTTGAACGGCACCGATCTTAAGATCAAGTATGCCATTTTCATCTGTACCGAAACTGTTAATGGGAACACCTGTATGTGCATTGAGGGCAATTAAGCGGTAGCCAGTAGTCACGTAATAAACGCGATCATCGCCCTTTCCGTCAGACCAGTAGGAAAGCCCACGGCCAGAAAGTTGACGGGGAGCCATGCCACCACGAAGGCCTTCGCGCATACTATGCATCCACATAAGCTCACCAGTTTGACCATCGAGAGCTATTGCCGTACGACGCGTGCCGGCGGTAGCATAAAGAATCCCATCAATCATGATTGGCGTGACTTCAAGCTTATATTCACTACGTGTACCTAGGTTTTTCGTTGAAAAAGACCAAACAAGCTCAAGATCATCAAAATTATCTGCAGTGACTTGACCAAGGGGGGAATAACGGGATCCTTTAATATCCCCGGTGTAATGATGCCATTCACCATCAGCTGTTCCCGGTTCATCTGCTTGAACACTTGATGCAGCGAAAATAGTAGCAAGCATCCCAAGCATCAAAACCCATATCTTTATATCAAATTTCATTTTATCCCCCACTTTAAAAATCATGTAATCTTATAATTCGTTATGGTGCAACAAATAGTCAAGCCTTTATGGGTTTAACTTTAAAAATACAGCTCTTTTATCTATTTTTATTCCAAAAATCAAAAAAACCTCCACCAAATATTAGTTCAGTGGAGGTTTAAATAATGGTAAAATGAAGTGATTCTATTTTTGTATCACTTTAAAATTACTTATTTATTGTGTTAAGCATCAGAAGAGTTAGATGAGTAACCCGGGTGATACTTAATATTAATCATCAGGTAGTGCATAAACCCTAAACTCGCCAGGATAAGCTCCACCTCCAATAGATACACAAATATATTGCTTGCCATCGATCATGTAGGTCATTGGGGAACCGGATTGTCCTGCGGGCATCCAGAGTTCACCAACTTGGTCACCAGTCATCTTGTCGTAGGCACGAAGCATAGCGCCTCGCTCACGTTCATCCGGGTTTGTAACCAGCATGTCGCCAACTATGACGAGCGTTTTAGTTACAACAACCCCAACAGTTGATGGTTGACCAGTTTTAGGAATGTCTAAGCCACGAAGTTTTGGGTGATTGCGAACATTGTCGGGTGTTTCACCGTGAGGTACTTTCCAAAGCACTTCTCCTTTGTTCATATCAATAGCTGAGATAACGCTATATGGTGGTTTGAGTATTGATAATCCTTCTACATTAAGACTTGGCATAACAACTCTTGGGCCTTTAAAAACTGGATAATTAACTTCTTTTGGGGCGTCTGGGTTTTGACCTGTACCAGAAGCATTTCTCATCCGGAATTGTTGACCTACGCGACCAGCCATATAATCAACATTGGAATAACCTTCGGGTGGAGGTGCCATTGACAGATTATTTAAAAATGATTGACCTGCCGGCGCGTAAATAATACCAGTTTCAGGATCGAAAGAGGCCCCAGGCCAGTTTGTTCCTCCATTTGTGGCACCGATATTGATAGCACCAAGAACACCATTTACATCTCCAAGCAGTGGTGGATTATACATTCCACCGTTGTCCCAATTCCATAGATGCATTTTATCGAGAGCTGCTTGTCGCATTTCAGGTGTAAAATCGATTAAATCATCAGGGAGTACAAGCTTACCACGGCCATAATGAAGGCGTTCTGGCGGCAACGGTTGCGTCGGTGAGTACCATTCACCAGGAATTTTACCAATAGGAACTGCCACTTCAGGAATATCCCAAATAGGTTCGCCTGTTAGGCGATCAAAAGCATAAATGTATGATTGTTTGGTTGGTAGCGCGACAATTTCACGCTCTCGACCATCAATTGTTACATCCATGATTAGTGGGGCAGACGATAGGTCATGATCCCAGATTGGATGATGGACTAATTGAAAATGCCATCTATATTCACCTGTATTCAAATCAACAGCAACAAGACTTTCACCAAACAGGTTGTTGCCGGGTCGATGGCCGCCGTAGAAGTCTGATGAGGGACTTTCAACCGAGAGAAAAACAAGTTCATTTTTCTCATCTACAGTGATTTGTGTCCACACGCCGGTATTGCCGTTTCTTTCCCAGGAATTATCAAGCCAGGTATCATTACCAAATTGACCAGGGCGAGGAATGGGATCAAACTGCCATACAAGTTCCCCTGTACGAACATTAAAGGCACGAACGAGACCTTTGGTGTTATTATAGTTGTCGATGGTCATGCCTTCTTTCATAGCAGAGCCAACAATAACTAAATCGCCAGAAACAGTTGGTGTTGCATGAAGTCCAATTTCACCAGTTACCAAATCGATTTGTACTTCGTTTCCTTGAACCGCACCTATCTTAAGGTCAAGAATACCATTACCGTCAGTTCCAAAAGAATTAATAGGGGCACCTGTATGGGCATTAAGTGCAATTAGGCGGTAACCAGTTGTGACATAAAGGACGCGGTCATCACCTTTTCCATCTGACCAATAGGAAAGGCCACGACCAGATAACTGACGCGGTGCCATACCCCCTCGAAGACCTTCACGCATGCTATGTATCCACATAAGCTCTCCGGTTTCACCGTCGAGAGCGATCGCTGCACGACGGGTACCAGCCGTAGCGTAAAGGACACCATCAATCATTATGGGGGTTACTTCGAGTTTATATTCACTTCGAGTACCAAGATTTTTTGTTGAAAAAGACCAAACTAATTCGAGATCTTCATAATTATCGGCGGTAATTTGATCAAGCGGAGAATAACGAGACCCTTTGACGTCACCTGTATATTGATGCCATTCACCATTTTTGGTTCCAGGTTCGTCGGCTTGCACACTAAAATTTATAAAGCCAGTGATGACCATTAGAATAGCTAAAGCAAACTTACTGCAATTCAATCTCATTATTTATTCCCAACATGATTATTATAAAATTATTATTTTGGATAAAAAAAGAAACTTAACAAGCAAAGTATCATTGTTCAAGTTGAATAAAATATTATCTTTGTTTTATTTAGTGCGATTGT
>CAJQRG010000026.1 GCA_905612225.1 Emcibacteraceae bacterium
ATTGATGTCTGGCAAAATGGACTTTACGGTGTTGCTGTTGGTCAAATTTTTGTAGCAATCTTGTTACTATTTTCCTTCTTGTTGCTGCGACACGTATTTAGCCGTTTTGTTATAGGCCGGCTCAAGGCATTCGTCGATAAAACCACAAACACAATTGATGATCAATTAATTGATGCGATTGAAGGACCGCTGAGCTTCTTACCTATTGTTCTAGGTATTTTTATTGCTACAGAACTACTTACTCCAACTGGAAATATTGCAATTGGTTCTGATAATCTAAACCGCTCGCTAATTACCTTCAATATCTTCTGGGCCTTCTATAAAACTATTGGTCCGGTCAGCTTAACCTTTGGAAAACTTGAAGATATGTTTTCCACCAGTATGATTAAATGGCTGATCAAAGCTATGCACGGCCTTATTATATTTCTAGGAATTGCTTCAATTCTTGAAATATGGGGCATACAAGTAGCCCCACTCATCGCTGGGCTTGGTCTTTTTGGAGTTGCTGTTGCCTTAGGTGCTCAAGACCTTTTTAAAAATCTTATCTCTGGTCTTTTTATCATAGCAGAACGTCGTTTTAATCCAGGTGACTGGATCAAAATTAACGGTGTTGTTGAAGGAACAGTTGAGGAAATTGGCTTTAGGACAACGACTGTTATCCAGTTTGATAAGGCACCAGTTTATGTGCCAAATTCAAAACTTTCTGATAACGCAGCAGTAAATTTTTCTCGAATGAGCCATAGACGTATTTATTGGAAGATTGGCCTTGTATACGACACTTCCATTGATCAACTAAAAGTAATACGTTCCGCAATCGAAGAATATATATTAAATAATGATGATTTCGCAAAACCACCACAGGTTTCCACTTTTGTGCGCATAGATAGTTTTAACGATAGTTCAATTGATCTCATGCTTTATTGTTTCACTAAAACAACAGTTTGGGGAGAATGGCTCGAAATAAAGGAAGAATTAGCGCTAGTTATTAAAGATATTGTTGCAAAAAATGGCAGTGGATTTGCGTATCCCAGTCAGTCAATTTACATAGAAAATTTTTCACCCAATTCTGAGCAGAAAAAGCCAGAAATATTTCCCACTCAGTAAGATTCTTATTCTGGTTCATACTCTTTAAATGTATCGTGAAATTTGATAAATCTACCCGATGGTAGCCCCAAGAACTTACTATCCCAAACTACTTTTTTACCACGAATAATGGTACCTACCACTTTTCCTGTAAAACTGCAGCCTGCATGAAGGTCCCATCCACAGTTACTTTCTACATTATCATCATCTAATTCCCATTTTTTATTTAGATCAACAGCAGCAAAATCTGCATCATAGCCAACCGCGATCCGCCCCTTATTTGCAATATTGAATATCCGAGCTGGACTAGCACTAGTTAAATCAACAAGGGTTTCAATTGAAATAATTCCTTTTTTTACCTGATTAAGCATCAGAGGTATCATGGTTTGTACACTTGGAGCACCAGATGGACAATTTGGATATCTCTCATCCTTTTCCTTTGATAGTATCGGGTTATGCGCAGAAGCTAAAACATCAACAATTCCGTTTGTTAGAGCCTTCCAAAGTCCAATTCTATTTTTTTCATCTCGAATAGGGGGATCAAGCTTTACATAATTATAAAAGTGATCGTAGCAATCTGGTCCACTCAAAAAAAGATGATTTGATGAAACTGCTGCAGTCGCAATATCTTTGTTAGCAGCGATCATCGCCATTTCCCGATCTGTGCTGATATGCTGTAAATGAACAGGACGCCCGGCTCCGCGAGCAATCGCCAGTATCCGCCTAGTAGCCTCAATAGAAGACCTTTGATCACGCCAGTCCGGATGGGATTTAACATCATCTACCCTGGTATGGATATGTCGCATATCTAACCTATCCTGGTCTTCTGCGTGCACAATGACCCGTCGACTACCATTTTTAAGGGCTTCTAATAATGTCTTATCATCCCCTATTGAATCGAAACCATTCGTTTCTGCCATCCTTATATGAATTCCTGCACAGCCCTTCTCTCCTTCCAATTCAGAAAAATATTTAATATTTTCACGTGAGGCATTTCTAAAATAAGCATAATCACAATAAAACTCCTCCCCCACTATAGGTAAGTTTGAAACACATAAAATACTTGTGATACCGCCAATGACAGCTGCTGCTGTGTCATTTTTAATTTCTGAATGCACATGAAATTCACTATCGATGATACCAGGTAAAAGATGAAGGCCACTTGCATCGATTGAGTTCTCTGAATCCACGGATGAAAGATCTCCAATAGCAACAATTATACCATCGCGAATCGCGATATCTTCAAGTTTTTTACCACGGTGAGTTACGCAAATACCACCACGTATTATTAAATCCAACGGCACGATTATTCCTCTTTTCTTTTTACTATTTTTCTATTCACTACATTAAATAAATGTTACCGTATAGCAATAATAAACAGAGTAATATTTGATGATTGAAATACATAAAAACAGGGCCATCATTACGCTATCTGGGCCAGAACGAAAAAAGCTACTTCAAAGTATTATTACTGCAAATATTGATCATCTTGTTAATGGACAAGGTCTTTATTCTGCTCTACTGACCCCGCAAGGGAAATTTTTGCATGATTTTTTTCTCTATGAAAAGAATGAATTGATTTATCTCGACTGTGAACGAGATCGGATAGATGATCTTTTTCGCCGACTAGTCATGTATCGCCTGAGATCAAACGTTGAGATCACCGATTGTAGCAAAAACTTTTCAGTAATTACTTCCAGTAAAAAAATTAATGGTTACGACCTTACTTTTTCTGATCCTCGACATTCGAAAATGGGAAGCCGCGCTATAGGAGAAACAGATGCCAAAGGTGCCAAAGAGGATACTTATCAGGCCCGAAGAATTGCTCTTGGAATCCCAGAAGGTAGTCATGATTTTATAGTCGATAAAAGCACAATCCTTGAAGGCCATTTTGAACAAATTAATGGTGTAGATTTTGAAAAAGGATGCTATGTGGGTCAGGAAGTAACGGCAAGAATGAAATACCGTGGTAAAATAAAGAAGTTAATATTCCCCGTAACACTGTCTGGACCAGTACCCTCATTCGATTCAAGTATAACTAATAATTTAGGTCATAAAATTGGTAACTTAAGATCACATTATAAAAATAATGCTCTTGCAATATTCCGAATAGAAAAAATGGAATTTGGTCAATCATATGATTGTTGTGATATAAAGGTAAAACCCTATATGCCCGATTTTTACATAAAGAGTGCAGATGCCTAATAAAATAAGATGCGACTGGTGTGGGATTGACCCTATTTATATGGATTACCATGATAATGAATGGGGTATACCAATTTATAATAGTAGAGCATTATGGGAAAAACTAATACTCGATGGTTTTCAAGCGGGCTTATCATGGATTACTATACTTAAAAAGCGAGATGGGTTTATTAAATCCTTTAATAATTTTAATCCCTCTATTGTTGCTCGTTATGGCGACAAAGAAATTGAACGCCTTATGAGTGATAAGGGTATTATTCGCAACCGTATGAAAATCCTTTCTACAATTAAAAATGCAAAATTATATTTAGAAATAGAAGCAAAAAAACCTGGTAATTTTAGTGAATTTATCTGGAGTTTTACAAATGGGACAATTCAAAAAAATAAATTAGATTCAATGCAAAAGCCACCAACTCAGTCCTCAGAATCAGAGGCTATGAGTAAAGCATTAAGGGAATATGGTTTTGGCTTTTGCGGTCCAACAATATGTTATGCATTCATGGAAGCTGTCGGAATCATTAATAATCACCTTGTAAGCTGTCACAAATATACAAAGTAATTTTTTTAATATTTTAAATAAAAAATATTATCAATTTAAGCAAAAGATCCACCTCGCGGAATATAGGTTTCTTTGTGAATAGCAGCACTAAAAATAAATCCAAAGCCTACTAAAAGCGTAAGCATGGCCGAACCACCATAGGAAACAAGTGGTAATGGGACACCCACCACGGGTACAAGACCCATTACCATCGCAATGTTAATGAACATATAAAAAAAGAAGGTTGTTACCATACCTAGAACTAAGAGCCTTCCGAACTGACTTTTAACTGAGACACTCACGATCATCGCATAACCCAAAAGGATAAAGTATAGTAGAAGAAGAGAAAGTCCGCCGATCAGACCAAGCTCTTCAGCAATTACTGTAAATATAAAATCAGTGTGTTTTTCAGGCAGAAAGTTGAGCTGACTTTGCGTACCTTGAATAAATCCCTTACCATAAATACCACCAGAACCAAGAGCAATTTTTGATTGAATAATATGGTAACCAGTGCCAAGTGGATCTTTTTCTGGATCAAGAAAGGTTAGCACACGCTGCTTCTGATATGGCTTTAAAAATTGCCAGAACCCAATAGTCGCCGGGATTAAAGCTACGGCACTTGCAACAAAGAGCCATAGCCGAACACCAGCAGCGAAAAGAATTGTAATCCCACCCATCACTATTAATAGTGTTGTTCCAAGGTCTGGTTGGCGATATACCAATACCACCGGCAAAATAATTAAAATAATTGGCTTAATTAAGTTTTTTATTTTTAGGGTATCATCATCTGACAAGCAGTGGAAGTAGCGCGCCAAGGCCATCACAAGCGCTATTTTCATCAATTCAGATGGTTGTAAATTCATAAATCCAAGATCAAGCCATCGCTGGGAACCTTTTCCCATAACACCCATAACATCAACGATCACCAACATACTAAGGGCAAAAATGTAGAAGGGGTAAGCAAGGAACATCCAGACACGCACATCAATAAGCGCTATTATTACCATAGCAGTTAAACCAATGAGGAACCTAGCAAATTGGTTCTTTGCCCATGGATCAACACTGCCGCCTGCCACAGAATAAAGCATTGCAAAACCTATACATGCTATACAAATAATAATAAAAACTATAAACCAATTAAGATCGTAAAGTTTTTGTCGTACTGATTTCTGTTTATGGTACCCTGCGCGTGAAGCTATTGGCATTAAACTAAATTCCCCAAACCAACTTTATTTTTTTTATTTATTTCCTGGTCAAGCATATATTCTAGAATATCTCGTGCAATTGGCGAAGCCGTCGTTGATCCACCACCACCATGCTCCACTAAAACAGAAATTGCATATTTAGGAGCTACCACAGGCCCAAAGCCCACAAAAATAGCGTGATCACGCTCAATCCACTCTTTTTCATCATTTTTAATGACACCAGCTTTACGCTCGGCCATGCTGATCCCAGTCACCTGAGTAGTTCCAGTTTTTCCTCCTATTTTATAGTCTTTACCTATTGATCTATAGGGAAAGGCGGTACCACGCGGATTATTATAAACATCATCCATACCTTGGACAACAATACGCAAATTCTCTGGTGATATTCCAATATCTTCGAAAATTTTTGTACTTTCTTCGTCATTAAAAAATATTTTTGGCTTCACGGCCCTACCACCATTGACTAGTCGCGAGCACATGACTGCTAACTGCAATGCCGTAGTCGAGACAAAACCCTGTCCAATTCCAACATTGATGGTATCACCGCCCTGCCACCGCGAACCTTGATTACCAATTTTCCAATCATTATTTGGGTTGATACCTCGGGCTTCGCTCATAATACCTACATTAAAGCGACTACCCATACCAAACTTAGCGGCCATAGAATGAATTTTATCAATACCCACATCAAGGGCTAAGTCATAGAAAAAAACGTCGCAAGACTGGGCAAGAGCCTGAACAACATTAATATTACCGTGACCATTTTTATTCCAACAGTGAGCAATTCGTTTGCCAATTTTAAATTCAGAATTACAATTTTTTTCGTCATCTACTGTTATAACTCCTGCTTCGAGTGCGGCTAGAGCCACAATCATTTTAAAAGTTGAACCAGGTGAGTACTGCCCAGATACTGCTTTATTTAAAAGAGGTTTTCTTATATCGCCACGCAAAATATCCCATTTTTTTTGACTAATACCATTATTAAAATCATTAGGGTCAAAAGAAGGTGTGGAGGCGATAGAAAGAATTTCGCCCGTGTGAACATCCATGACAACAATACCAGCACTTTCATCCCGAACACGATTTGCAACAAACTTTTGTAAATCAATATCAATAGTCAAGCGCGACGTATCGCCAGATATACTGTCCTGGCGCGATAATTCACGTATCACCCGGCCAAGAACATTTACCTCAACTTTGCTGTTTCCAGCACTACCACGAAGTTTTTCATCAAAAACTTTTTCTATACCATTTTTTCCAATTTTAAACTCTGGTAATTCTAGGAGTGGGTCGCCGTTAAGTTCTTCTTTACTTACAGACCCTACGTATCCAACAATATGTGCTGTGAGTTCTTTCTGAGGGTAATGGCGAGTTGTACCAATATCTGGTTGGATGCCTGGAAGCTCCGGCATGTTGACATTTATCTTAGAAAATGTTTTCCAATCAAGGTTATGGGCCACATTAATAGGAAGAAAAGAACGTTGCCTTTCCGCCGCTTTAACAATACGGTTATTCTCACGAGGAGAGATAGGGATATACTGACTAAGTGTATTTAGCGTTTTCTGGAGCGATTCAGTTTCTTCTGGGATCACATTGACACGATAGTCTATAATGCTAGTCGCTAAAGGACGCCCATAACGATCTATAATTTCGCCCCTTTTTGGTGCGAGAAGACGCATACTGATACGATTTTTTTCAGCAAGAAGTTCGTACTGACTACGATTAGTTACCTGAAGGTAATACATGCGGCCGATTAGTGCAGCCGACAACAGCATCATACCACCTGAGAGCAGGGTCGCTCTTCGCGTATACACCTTAAGTTTATTTTTATCTGAAGGTTGCACCTAGCTTACCTTTTTGTTGCCAAATTCAAAATTAATATAATAATAGGATAAAAG
>CAJQRG010000027.1 GCA_905612225.1 Emcibacteraceae bacterium
TAAGGCGTTCGCAAAGGAAACCGGACATACTGCATACCTCAGTTTTGGCTCGACAGGACAACTCTATACGCAAATATCTCAGCATGCGCCCTTTGAAGTATTCCTTGCCGCTGATCAGGCACGACCGAAGAAAACAATCAAAAAGGGTCTTGCAATTCAAGGTAGTCGCTTCACCTACGCTAGTGGGAAAATTGTTTTATTCAGCCTTACCCAGACGCTGATTAACCCCAAAGGTACCCTTAAGAAGGAAAATTTTACTAAAATAGCAATCGCTAATCCTATTACCGCACCCTACGGTATTGCTGCCGTTGAGGTGATGAAAAATCTAAAGATCTACAAATATCTAAAAAGTAAAATTGTTTATGGAAACAATATTGCACAGACATATCAATTCGTTCATACAGAAAATGCAGAACTTGGTTTCATAGCTTTATCACAAATTATAAAAAAATCGTTAGGATCACATTGGGTTGTGCCAAAAGAGCTCTACTCCAGTATTTATCAGGATGCCGTACTATTAAAGTCGGGTGTGAATAATCCGGCCGCACACGAATTTCTTGAATTTCTAAAAGGGCCAGAAGCAAGGAATATAATAGCTCAATATGGTTATGGTAGCAGCAGCGATGAGAAAATATAATGCTTGAATATGCTAATTTATGGTCACCCATCCGCCTGACACTTGAATTAGCAGGTATTACTACAATTATCTTACTACTCATAGGTACCCCGATTGCGTGGTGGCTCTCACGTTCTAACTCTAAATGGAAAGATATTATTGCTGTCATTGTCACGCTTCCACTTGTACTGCCGCCAACGGTTATTGGTTTTTATTTACTTATAGCTTTGGGGCCACAAGGTCCTGGCGGTTGGATAGCTTCGATTTTTGGTGGTCGCTCCCTTGCCTTCACCTTTGAAGGGCTGGTGATAGGGTCGGTGATTTATTCCCTTCCATTTGTGGTCCAGCCGATCCGTAACTCTTTTGATGCCATAGGTAAACGACCGCTTGAAGTAGCAGCAACACTTGGGGCCTCCCCGTGGAATGCATTTTGGACTGTTGCAGTTCCGCTAGCAAGACCAGGGTTTTTAACTGGAACAATTCTGGGCTTCACACACACTATTGGTGAATTTGGTGTAGTACTCATGATCGGCGGCAACATCATGGGTGAAACTAAAGTACTCTCAATCGCTATTTATGATTATGTAGAAACTTTATACTGGACACCGGCACACATTCTTTCCGCTGGAATGCTTCTCTTTTCATTTGTTATCATTTTCTCCATGATGAAAATTGAACGATATTTTAGAAAGACTGGTAAATGAGTAAGGAAGAAATCATCAAAGCTTCTTTCTGCGGGAGCATAGACAACTTCAGTTTAGATGTTAAATTTTCTATGCCCCTTGAGGGTATTACTGCTCTTTTTGGACCATCTGGCTGCGGTAAAACAACTA
The DNA here is from genome assembly GCA_905612225.1 of Emcibacteraceae bacterium. GTDB lineage: Bacteria > Pseudomonadota > Alphaproteobacteria > Sphingomonadales > Emcibacteraceae > Pseudemcibacter. The sequence continues at coordinate 1,450 of CAJQRG010000027.1, forward strand.
TTCTTCGTTGCTTAGCAGGTCTTCATAATTTACCGGGATATTTATCGATTGGCGATGAAGTTTGGCAGAACGAAAAAAGGTTTATAAAGACACATGAAAGGTCGGTGGGATATATTTTTCAGGAAGAAAGCCTGTTTTCTCATTTATCGGTTCGTAAAAATCTCGACTACGGCGCATGCCGGGCAAAGACACATCATTTAAAAGAAACATTTCATTTTGATGATGTTGTCGAAATCCTTAGCATAAAACATCTGCTTGACAGAAGTACGGTTTCCCTTTCAGGGGGAGAGAGGCAACGTATCGCTATTGGCCGTGCCATACTTGCACAACCCAAATTTTTACTTATGGATGAACCTCTGTCCGCCCTAGATCAAAAGTCTAAGAAAGGTATCTTTTTTTGTTTCAAAAAACTACAAGAAGAATTTAAACTTCCCATTCTTTATGTCAGTCACGATATAGACGAAATTATTAAACTCGCTGATAATATGATAGCATTAGATAACGGCAAAAAAATTGCCGAAGGGTCTACCGCAGATGTTTTGGCTCAGCTAAACCTTAATGCCTCTCTAGATGCTCGTATTATAAGCCACGACTTCGATAAAAAAATCACTTGGGTAGAACTCGAAGGGCATACCCTTAGTATCCCGCTTCAAGGTAATACAATAGGTACATTACTCAAGATCAATTTTCAGAGTTACTAGGACAAGTTGTGCTCATCATAATAAAATAATACTAACATTTTGATAGCAAATAAAAGAATGGTAAATAGAATAACTTTATTAAAAATTTATAATTTTGATAATAAACCACGCGAAGAAAAATTCTTATCGTAGTTTATTAATATTCAGAATTTTTATTCCTCAGCAAAACAATAAGCACAAATTTTATGACCATCTGGGTCACGAAGATATGAAGCATAGGCAGTTGGTGAAAAATCACGGGGTCCTGGTGCTCCCTCGCATGTTCCTCCAGAAGCTAGCCCTGCTTCGTGGAATTTGTGAACTGCGTCACGCGTAGAAGCCTTGAAACCTATAGTCGCGCCATTAGCAACGGTCGCTGGCTTTCCGTCCATTGGTGTGA
>CAJQRG010000028.1 GCA_905612225.1 Emcibacteraceae bacterium
CGGTGGGTATGAATATTTAATTGACCTTGACCTCAATACAATGATGGGTCACCCTATAAAAAAACAATCTATAGAGAAATTCATTGTCACCGATCAAACTTAGGAATAAAAATTTATCAAGTTCCCTTAAGGTCTATTTAAAACCTCGGGTTCTTGCCATACTGTTTCTTGGTTTCTCATCTGGTGTACCCTACGGCGTTCTGACGGGGGCGCTAAGTTACTGGGTTTCTAAAATTGATCTTACTCCTAGTGAAATAAGTCTCCTTATTGCCGCCGGTTTTCCTTATACAATTAAATTTCTTTGGTCTCCTATTATAGATCAGGTAAAACTGCCTATCCTTCATAATTTATTTGGTCAGAGACGGAGTTGGTTACTTTTATCGCAGTCACTTTTAGCGGCGAGTATCATTTGGTTAGGGTTTACCTCCCCAACTCAGGATTATTCTGAAACATACTTTGTTGCGTTCTTGATAGCATTATTTGGTGCAACTCAGGATATTGTTATTGATGGGTTTAGGATTGAGGTTCTTGAGGACGATGAACAGGCAGCTGGTGCGGCAATTTATATATATGGGTATAGGATAGCAGGTATAATTTTTTCTATTGGTGTGATTTATATTTATAACCTTATGGATATTAATTGGTCGCTACTATTTATAATAGGAAGTTCTACTATGTTAGTAGGTATGTTAGCAGCATTATTAATTAAAGAGCCAAAACCGAGGGTTACTGAAGAAAAAATAAAAATTAGAATAGAACTGGATAAAATTTTAGAAAAAAAAGATTTAAAAGAAGGTAGGTTTAAAGAGTACTTTGCTTGGATTTATATGAGTGTAATCGCGCCGTTTCAAGAGTTCTTAACAAGACGGGGTTGGTTTGTTTTCCTTCTTTTTGCTCTATTTTATAAGCTTGGAGACAGCATGGCTATATCACTTCAAACTAAATATTTTTTATCTCTTGGTTTTGATGACCTTGTGATTGCTAACTCAGGAAAGGCAGTAGGATTTTGGGCGTTGTTAGCTGGATTGGCTGTCGGTGGGGCAATGATGAATAAAGTGGGCCTTTGGAAAGCACTCCTTATTTGTGCTATACTGCAGCTTGTTTCAAATTTATCGTTTTCGGCACTTTATGTGATTGGTGCTAATCCGTATTTCTTAGCATTTACAATGGGCTTTGAAAATTTTTCGACTGGCATGGGAGCAACCGTTTTAGTTGCTTATCTCTCACTGCTCTGCAATCGCTCCTTTACGGTTACACAATTCGCTCTTTTAAGCGCACTTACTCAATTTACAACAAAAATTTTATCTTCCCCAAGTGGGTATATTGTCGAATATATTGATTGGTTTTGGTTTTTTATTGTTACCGCAATTTTGGCAATTCCCGGAGTATTACTTCTTTTTTGGATTAGGCGGATCCAGAGTTTTGATGCCGGGTATTCAGACTTTGCGAACGATAAGATCTAAAATAGTTGAAAACCGAGACTTTCTGCTAATGAATTGAAAGCCGTTCTGCTCAAGAAGAAACATGATATTTTTTGATTTAAAGAAGTTAACTTGACCGGGTAAGGGTCGAGGGGACCTATAAAACCGCGAAACACTAACCTTTAAATCAAAGGTTTCTCCTTTCTCCAGGCTATTATATTTGTCTCTAAAGTATTTATTTATATCACTTGCAAATATAAGTTCTTGATTATTTTTTAAACCCACCTGTTCGGGCTGCTTCTCAAAACCACAAAATGAACATTTAAACCTTTGTTTAATTCGGTAAGTGGACCCTCCACAAACGTCACATTCTATTACATGTTTATTTTCGAAATTGTCCATAGAATTACTTGTAATCCAATTATCTTGTTACGGTAAACAAAAAGAACTAAAAAAAATGTTTGGTACCTGCTTCAATTAACGATATCATTTCTTCTTTCCATCGAGAAGGTAAGGCCATTAAACAAATAATGAGTAATCAGAAAAAAAAACAAAATAATGGGAAGGGGATTGCGAAAACAACCCCAATGATGGAGCAGTTTCTGAAACTTAAGAAAGCTCATTTTGAATATTTACTTTTTTATCGAATGGGTGATTTTTATGAGCTTTTCTTTGATGATGCGGTAAAAGCTTCAGCGGCCCTTGATATTACTTTGACAAAACGTGGAAAACACATGGGCGAAGATATTCCTATGTGTGGCGTTCCAGTACATGCGGCAGAAAATTATCTCTCTCGCCTAATAAGTAAGGGTTTTAAAGTTGCTGTCTGCGAACAAATGGAAAATCCTGCCGAAGCAAAAAAACGTGGAAATAAATCTGTGGTAAAGCGTGATGTTATAAGGCTTGTTACCCCCGGGACTATAACTGAAGAAAATCTTCTTGATGCGCGTTCTCATAATTATTTAGCCGCCCTCTCTCAGGCTAGAGGTAATTATGCACTTTCCTGGCTAGAAATAACCACTGGAGAATTTTTTGTTAGTTCTTTGGCTGTTTCTAATCTTGACGCAGAGTTGGGCCGCCTTAATTTAGGTGAAATGATAGTACCTTTCAGTTTAATCGATAATGAGCAGATTGCTGATGTGCTTAATGATTGGCAACATATTATCAGTCCTATTGAAAATTCTTTTTTTGATAGTGCAGAAGCAGAAAAACAATTAATGGATTTATTTGAGGTTAGTGTCCTGGATGGTATTGGCTCATTTGGTCGAGCGGAGCTTGCCGCTTGCGGGGCGTTAATTAATTATTTGCAAGAAACTCAAAAAGGAAAATTGCCAAAACTACGATATCCAAAATTAGTTTTTGAAGAAAACTCGATGATGATAGACAGCGCGACAAGGCGTAATTTGGAGTTAAACAGGACACTTTCAGGAGAAAAAAAAGGAAGTTTGCTTTCTACTATCGATGAAACCATAACGGGTGCTGGAGCCAGGTTGCTTAGAAACTATTTGAATGCACCGTTAACAGACCCTAAAAAAATAAATAAACGCCTTGATCTTGTTGAATATTTTTTAAACTTAGAATCTCTTCGTATTGATATTCGTAATTTGTTCAAGAGCTGTCCTGATTTAGAGCGCTCCATGTCGCGTCTTGCAGTTAGGCGTGGCGGCCCAAGAGACCTTGCTGCGGTTCGGGATGCACTTGACCAGGCAAATAAAATAAAACAAAAAATTAAAACATGCCTTTTAAAGACTGAAGATAGCCTAGGGGGTTACTACAATGAATTGGAGGCAGCTCTCTCGAAATTTAGTAATCATTCCCATATTATTGATGAATTACATCGCGCGTTGTTGGCTGATCTTCCAGTTCTTATTAGGGATGGTAATTTTATAGCCAAAGGTTACAATCTTAAACTCGATGAGTTTCAAATTTTAAAAAGCGAAAGTAAAAAACTGATAGCAGCGCTTGAAAGTAATTATAAGAAAAAGACAGCTATAAATGGCTTAAAAGTTAAATATAATAACGTCCTTGGTTATTTTGTAGAAGTAACGGCTCTTCATGCCGAAAAATTAATGACTTCGCCTCTAAATGAGGAATTTATTCATAGACAAACTCTTGCTAATGTTGTTCGCTTCAATACATCAGAACTTGCCAACCTAGCTGGGAAAATTGGTCATGCAGCCGATCATGCTTTAAATCTTGAACATGAAATTTTTGAAAAACTTGTGATCAAAGTAATTAATAACTGGGAAAATATTATTCAAGTAGCGTCCGCTTTAGCAAGACTTGATGTGGGAGCAGCACTTGCCCAGCTTGCTGCTGAAAATAATTATAAGCGACCTCAAGTCGATGATAGCCTTGCATTTGATATTAAGGGAGGACGCCACCCCGTGGTTGAAGGGTCAATAAAAAAAAGCTTGGAAGGAAAATTTGTTGCCAATGATTGTGATTTGGGTGAGGAAAATAGATTGTGGCTTATCACGGGCCCTAATATGGCAGGTAAGAGTACATTTTTACGCCAGAATGCTTTGATTGCGGTACTTGCCCAAATGGGAAGTTTTGTACCGGCTCGAAAAGCTCACATTGGTGTTGTTGATCGTTTATTTAGCCGGGTAGGGGCATCGGACGATCTTGCTCGAGGTCGATCAACCTTCATGGTCGAAATGATTGAAACTGCGGCTATTCTTAATCAATCTTCAAAAAAATCACTTGTGATCTTAGATGAAATAGGTCGGGGCACTTCTACTTATGACGGTCTATCGATTGCCTGGGCGGCTGCAGAACATCTCCATGAAGTAAATAAAGCACGTGGCTTATTTGCGACACATTATCATGAAATGACAGCGTTAGCATCAAAACTCGAGAATTTAGCTCTTCACTTTATGAAAGTTAAAGAATGGGAAGGAAAGGTTATTTTTCTTCACGAAGTGGCGGAGGGAGCAGCAGATCGTTCATATGGTATTCAGGTGGCAAAATTAGCTGGGCTTCCAAACGTAGTAGTTGAGCGTGCTACTCAGGTTCTTAATATTTTAGAACAGGTTGGAGCAAATGGCCAGAGTGTTGCACAAGGCCAAAAAATGGATACTTTAAATACTGATTTACCATTATTTTCGGCTGTGCAGGAAAAAATGGCAAATATAAAACCTGATTTTTCTGAACTTGAAAGGGCTATGAAAGATGTGAGACCGGATGAGCTGAGCCCGAAAGAGGCATTGGATATGCTATATAAACTTAAAGAATTGCAAATATAACTTTATGATTAGAATAAAAAAACATCGTGAAATTTTTAATAGAAAAATACAAGCTAAAAAACTTGAAGTTTTGAAGACTAATTTTTCTTCTGATAAAATAAGGGCGCCTCTTCTTTTATTAATAAAGGAGGCTTATGAGCATGGATTTTTGAATATTAAAAACCGTGCCGATGAGGGTGAAACAGGAGTAAACCTTGCTAATGCCCAAAGTTTTTTGACTGATGAGGTAATTCATTTACTTTATGATGTGGTCACAGAATATATTTATCATGTGCCTAACCCGACTAAGAGTGAACAACTATGCCTTGCAGCTTTTGGTGGTTATGGACGTCAGGAAATGGCACCTTATTCTGATATAGATCTGCTTTTTATACTGCCTTATAAAAAAACTGCCTGGAGCGAGCAGGTTGTTGAATATATACTTTACATACTTTGGGATATGGGCCTTGACGTAGGGCATGCAGTGCGCAATGTTGACGAATGCATTCGTCTTTGTGGCACAGACCTCATCGTTAAAACATCCCTTTTAGAGATGCGCTATATTTGGGGAGAACAGGAGCTTTTTGACGAACTTATAGCTCTTTATGATAATAAAATTGTTAAGGGTAATGCTCCTGAATTCACGGAACTAAAGCTTAATGAAAGGGATGTCCGTCATCAAAGGTTAGGAGATACGCGCTATGTGGTTGAGCCAAACCTTAAGGAGGGTAAGGGGGGACTTCGTGATCTTCACACCCTTTTCTGGATAGCAAAATTTATTTATAAAGTTCACAAAGTTAGTGAGGTTGTTAAAAAAGGTGTTTTTACAGTAGAAGAATACCGAGAGTTTCGTGTAGCGGAAGAATTTCTGTGGGCAGTGCGGTTTCATTTGCATTATTTTGCGGTACGAGCTGAGGAACGTATTACGTTTGATGTACAGAAAGCGCTTTCAGAAAAATTAGGGTATGCTGACCGTCCCAATATGTCTGGTGTTGAACGTTTCATGAAACATTATTTTTTAACCGCAAAAAATGTAGGTGATCTCACTCGAATTTTTTGCGCCTACCTTGAAGAGAAACATAAGCGAAAAGCGCCACTTCGGCTTTCTAGTTTTTCATTTCGATCAAAATTTGTTGATGGTTTCCCACTAACTGGTGGTCGTATTAGCATCAAGAACACAAAAGATATTGAAGATGATCCTATAAAAATGATTGAAATATTTAATGTGGCACAAAAATTTGGACTTGATATTCATCCAAATGCACTCAGGATGATAAGGCAAAACCTAAAACTTATTAAAGGGAGAACACGAAACAACGAAAAGGCCAACGCCCTTTTTTTAGATATTCTTACTTTTAAAGATGGCCCGGGTTTTGCATTAAGGCTTATGAATGAAGTTGGTGTTCTGGGCCGTTTTATTCCAGACTTTGGTCGTGTCGTAGCACAAATGCAATATGATATGTATCATGTTTATACCGTTGATGAACATACAATACGGGCTATTGAATTAACCTCCGAGGTCGAGCGCGGTACTTTGGCTGAGGAGCATCCTCTGGCTAATAAAATAATCCATAAAGTGCTTTCGCGAAAAGTGCTTTATCTTTCTGTTTTCCTTCATGACATAGCGAAAGGTCGCAAAGGCGACCACTCTAAACTTGGTGAAGAAGTCGCGCATAAATTATGCCCTCGCTTTGGAATGTCAGCGGCAGAAACAGAAACTGTCGCTTGGTTAGTACGGTGGCATCTCCTGATGACATTATCGGCATTTAAACGAGATTTAAGTGACCCTAAAACAATATCTGATTTTGCAGCACAGGTTCAAAGCCCCGAGCGACTAAGACTGCTTTTGGTTCTTACGGTAGTCGATATTCGTGCGGTTGGTCCAAAGGTATGGAACGGCTGGAAGGGACAACTGCTTCGTGATCTTTATAGAAGAACAGAGGAATATTTACTTGGTGGCCAGGTGCAATATGAAAACAAACATCATGTTGATGGTATTAAGGCTGAACTTAAGACAACACTCAAAGAGTGGTCCAATAAAAAATTTGAGAAATATACAGCTCGGTTTTATAACACTCATTGGCAAGCGGTATCTATTGAGGATCTCAAAAGAAACGCAGTTATGATTGATATTGCAGATAAAGATAATGATGAGTTTACAATAAATATTCACACTGATGATTTCAAGGATATATCTGAGATAATTATCTATGCCAAAGACCGTGCCGGTCTCTTTTCTTATCTTACTGGTGCTATTGCGCTGAGTGGAGCATCTATTCAAGATGCTCGGATTTTCACCACTAAAGATGGTATGGCTCTGGATACTTTTATAATTCAAAATGCAGAGGGCCAAGTATTTAATGAGAAAGAAAAGCTTGAAAAATTGCAACAGAATATTAAAGATTCTCTAACAGGTAAGCTTAAACCAAGAGAGATTTTTGACAGGCGCCGTATTAAGAAAAAACGAACTGATATATTTAAAGTGGAGCCACGCGTACTGATTGATAACAAAGCAAGTAACAGCCGTACAGTGATTGAAATAAACGGCCGGGACCGGATCGGTTATCTTTTTGATCTTAGTAAAGTTCTTATTGATTTGAAAATGTCTATCAATTCTGCTCATATAGCGACATATGGTGAACGGGCAATCACAGTATTTTTTGTTCGTGATTCGTTTGGACATAAAGTAATAAATGATGAAAAACTTGAACTGATTGAAAAAAAATTAATGAACGTTTTAGTTTTGGAAAATTAAATGTCAATACTAAAATCAGTAGCAATATTCGGAGGGTTCACGATGGTAAGCCGCATACTTGGCTTTGCTCGTGATATTCTCATGGCTGCAGTTCTTGGTGCAAGTGCTTTGACTGATTGTTTCGTTGTTGCCTTTAAGTTACCTAATTTTTTTAGGAGGTTATTTGCAGAGGGGGCATTCAGCGCATCATTTGTTCCTATTTTTTCTATTACTCTTGAAGAAGGAGGGCAGAAAAAAGCATTGCAATTTGCTGAAGAATCCTTCACTTGCCTTGCAGCGGTCTTGTTTTTATTTGTAGGGCTAATAGAGTTTTTTACCCCTTTGCTTGTTTATATTATGGCTAATGGTTTTACTGATGATCAGGAAAAATTTAACCTTGCTGTTACCCTTACCCGATACACGTTTCCATTTATATTGTTTGTCTCTTTGAGTTCACTCCTTGCAGGTGTTTTAAATTCATTGGGGAGGTTTGCTGAAACAGCAGCGGTGCCGATAATACTAAATATGTGCTTGATAACTTCTTTAATGTTTGGGGTGCATATACTGGAAACACCAGCGCATATGCTTTCTATCGCGGTAAGTGTGGCGGGTTTTATCCAATTAGTTTTTTTATACTGGGTCTGCCAAAAGGCAGGGTATAGAATTAAATTAAGAATGCCAAAACTGACACCTAGGGTTAAAAAATTATTAATTATTATGGCTCCTGCCGCTCTTGGTGCGGGGGTTATTCAACTTAATTTACTTCTTGATATGATTATAGCATCGCATCTTCCTGATGCCTCCATGTCTTATCTTTATTATGCTGATCGCCTTAATCAGCTGCCAGTAGGAGTTATAGGGGTGGCTTTAGGAACAGTACTCCTTCCATTTCTTTCTCGGAGCATAGCAAGTGGTGATGAAGCACAAGTGATGAAAAGCCAGAATCAGGCGATTGAATTATGCTTATTTTTTACAATCCCAGCGGCTGTAGCATTTCTGGTTATTCCTTATGATCTCGTAGGGGGCCTGTTTGAACGTAGTAACTTTTTACCAGAAGCAACTATTCAAACCTCCCTTACTCTAGCGGCGTATGCGACCGGTTTGCCAGCTTATGTCTTGGCAAAGGTATTTGTAACTGGTTACTTTGCACGTGGAGATACAAAGTCGCCTCTTAAATTTGCAGTTGTTTGTTTAATTATAAATGTGAGCCTTAATATTATATTAATGCAATATTTTGCTCATGTCGGTTTAGCAATAGCGACATCTATCTCAGCTTGGGTTAATGTATTGATGCTTTGTAGTGGCCTTATATTGCGTAGACATTATGCCATTAAAAAGGATCTAATAGTCAGGCTTTTAAAATTTATATTATGTTCACTCTTCATGGGAGCCGTTCTATGGTTTGTGCAAAAACAGGTTCATTTCCTTATAAAGGGTGAAAACTCACAGCAAACCTTTGGATTGATAATTTTGATTTTTAGCGGTATATCGGCATATATAATAGCGACATTCACTATCCAAGCTGTAAAAAAAGAAGAATTACGTGACTTGTTTTCAAAGGGGTAGTTGACCAATTATCTGTTTGTGGTCATATAGGGTGCTTATTTGAAACTAATTAAGATATATCCAAAGTATCCATAAGGAATGATAATGACAGATTTCACACAGCGTGTTTTTTCCGGGGTTCAGCCTTCAGGCGATTTGACACTTGGTAATTATTTAGGTGCTATCAAAAACTGGGTTAGTCTTCAGGATGCATACGAAACAATTTTTTGTGTGGTTGACTTACATGCAATAACAACTTGGCAGGAGCCAGATGTTCTGAGAAATGCGACCCGCGAAGTTGCTGCAGGAATGATAGCCAGTGGGATTGATCCAAAAAAAAGTGTTATTTTTAATCAAAGTCAAGTATCTGCTCACGCTGAACTTGCATGGATATTTAATTGTGTCGCCCGAATGGGGTGGCTCAACCGAATGACACAGTTTAAGGAAAAAGCAGGAAAAAACAAAGAACGTGCCAGCGTCGGTCTCTATGTATACCCTGATCTTATGGCAGCAGATATTTTAACTTATCACGCAACCCATGTTCCGGTTGGTGCAGATCAAAAACAACATCTTGAACTTACCCGAGATATTGCGCAGAAATTTAACAGTGATTATGGCGTAGATTTTTTTCCAGAAGTGGAGCCACTTATTTTTGGCCCAGCAACTAGGGTAATGTCACTTCGTGATGGTAATATAAAAATGTCAAAATCAGATCCATCTGAAAATAGCAGAATTAATCTGACTGATGATTGTGATTTAATTTCAAAAAAAATCCAAAAAGCACGCACAGATAGCGAACCGCTACCAGGTACATTTTCTGAACTTGGGGACCGTGCGGAGGCAAAAAATTTAATTAATATTTTTGCGGCTTTGAGTGAGAGAGATGCCGAGGCTGTTTGTTTGGAATATGAAGGTAAAGGCTTTGCTGAATTTAAGCGAGATCTTGCAGATTTAAGTGTTTCTGTTCTTGGACCTATAACTAAAGAAATGGCGCACTTAATGAATGATAAAACTTATCTTGATAGCATCTTAAGCGAAGGGGCTAAAAATGCGGATAACCTCGCTTCGCCTATTTTAAAACAAGTTCAAGAAATTGTGGGATTTCTTCGGCCCTGATTATGCCATAATGTTCAATTAATATTTGAAAATGAGTGATTAAGAATATAAGGTGAGAGTATGAATAAGTTTCTAAAAATTATTGTGTCATTTCTAATTATTAGTTTTATCGCATCCTGCAAACAATCTATCCGTAGTGATGTGATGCGGTTTCATCAACTTCCTATGCCCTCAGGTGAAAAAATTATGATTGTGCCATCAAACTCGACTAATAGTGGGAGCATTGAATTCGCTAATTATGCGACACTTGTTGGAAACGCACTTGGAGGTCTAGGTTACCTGCCTTCAAACGGTGAAGCACCAGATCTAATTGTAGAGTTAGATTATGGGGTAGATGATGGACAAAAAATAGTTCGTTCCTCACCATCATCTTTCGGATACTTAGGATATGCAGGGCACTTCAGGTCCTATTATAATCCTTGGTTTCCCTTTGGAAATCGTTATTCCTACCGTGGTGGGTACTCGCCCTTATATTATGGTGGTTACTATGGTGATCATTATGGTCCTCTTGGGATGGTAGCTAGAGAAAGAGTTTATACTCGCTATACCAGATATTTAAAGTTGGTCATTAAACCAAACCAAGATGGTTCACAAAACCTTTACGAGGGTGAAGCAAAAAGTATTGGTCGTAACAACCGACTGCATGATGTTATGCCTTACATGGTGGAAGCTATATTTACTAACTTTCCTGGGGAAAGTGGATTTTCTGAGCAAATAATAGTGGACGTTCCAGAAAGCTTATAATTCATTTCTACTTTGTAAATGTCTCGTTGTAATTAATGTTTTTAGTTATATGCCTTGGAAGTAAATATAATTATGCCCTTGCTAAATAGCCAAATAGGATGGCACTATGGCATTCTAAAAAAACGCTTTAAATTAAGGGATTGATTATGTCCGAGCAGGACAGTAAGTGGAAATTTCTAATAATCGCCGACGATACGCCGGAATTTTCTAAGGTGCTACGCCTTGCTAGTAAACGAGCAGAAAAAGTAGGTGGCAGTATACTATTGTTGCATATAATCCCACCAACGGATTTTCAGCATTGGACATCGGTGAAAGATATCATGGAAGAAGAGTCCATGAAAGAAGCTGGTGAACAAGTAAATAGGCATGTTAGAGAAATTAAGAAAATTTCAGGGGTAGAGGCGGAGACCGAAATTCGAAAAGGTAAGCCCGAAGAAGTGATATCAGAAATTGTTGCAGAAGATCATGATATTCATCTGCTAGTACTTGGTGCTGAAGTAGAAGGTGACCCAGGTCCATTGATTAGGAGTTTCCGTGAAGTGCTCCTTAATGTGCTTCATATGCCGGTATTGGTTGTTCCTTCCAATATGACTGATGAAGAAATAGATAAATTCGCTTAATAAATTTAATGCAATAATCTTGATTATTCATTAATTCATCATTATCTAAGGTTAGTAAATAAATAGTAAGGAAAAATACATGTTTATCCAAACGGAACAAACACCTAATCCAGCTACTCTTAAGTTTATACCTGGTGAAGTTGTCCTAGATAGCGGCACAATGTTTTTTGAAAGTAAAGATGCGGCAGGTATTTCACCACTTGCAGAAGTTCTTTTTGATGTTGAAGGTGTTTCTGCAGTATTTTTAGGGTCCGATTTTATTACTGTTGAAAATGATGGTGCTGATTGGAATGTTTTAAAACCATCTATACTTGGTGTTATTATGGAACATTATACTGCGGGACTTCCCATAGTAACTGGTGAAGCTAAAGTAGAAGTGGCTGATGATGATGCAGACCCAGAGATTGTTGCGCAGATTATGGAACTTCTAGATACCCGAGTACGGCCTGCAGTTGCTCGTGATGGTGGGGATATTACTTATCATGGTTTTAAGGATGGTGTTGTATATTTGCGTATGCAGGGTGCTTGTTCTGGATGTCCAAGTTCAACGGCTACTTTAAAACACGGCATTCAAAATCTACTTAAGCATTATATTCCTGAAGTAGAAAGTGTGGAACCAATAGAGTGACTTCACTTATTACTCGCTAAATTAAAAAATGGTATTCCGTACCAGTACCAACGTCCATTAGGACCGGGCATAGTGCAGTTTATCCTATGGCGCCCTGAAGGAAATGGTTTTTCAAACCTAACCTCAATTCTATTTTTTCCAATACGATTAATTTTAGCAGGCTTACTAAGATGTGAGGGAAAACAATTAAGGTTCTCAAGGCCATCGATGTTGTTATCGACAGTAAATCCAATAGTAGGGGGATTAACTTCAAGCATTGGCGACCGTGGTAAAATATCCATTACCGGCAAAGCTCTTGAATTTATAATCAATTTAAAACGGTCAATATTAGAATACTTTTCGTTAAAGGAAAACCTAGGCAAAGCCATTAAATTACTATTTCTATTTGCTACACTTGAGAATTGAGCTAGAGCTGCATGATAATTTTTAACTTTTATTGCCTTAAGTAAGTCTTCCGAATATTCGCCGTAAGGAAAGGCAAATATATTTGGAATATATCCGAGCTCACGTTGAAATATTTCATCGGCGGTAGCGATGTCAGTCATAGCTTCTGAGGGTGTTATTTTAGTCATGTGGGCGTGTGCGTGACCGTGGTGTCCTATATCGACGAGGGGTTCGGCATCAAGCTCACGAATATTTTCCCAGGTTAAAGATCTTTGATTTTTTTCATTTATTGATCCCGTTGAAATGAAAATTGTAAACGGAATAGCAGCCCTTTTTAGTCTTGGCCAAGCTTCTGTATAACTAGAGAGATATCCATCGTCGATAGTGATTGCGATTGTACGTGGTGGTAGTTTTAAGTCATTCTTTAGGGCGTCTGTAATTGTTCTAAGCGAGACAATATTATATTTGTCTTTATTGAGTTCCTCGATATGCTGATCAAACTTTTCAAGTGTCACATTTGTGCTTGGAAAGTCGTTCTCACCGAAGCGATGATACATAATTATCACTGCGCTATCTTCACTTACCTGACCTTGTGCACCTGCCACAGGCGTGTATACTATAAATGTTGAAATTATAATACAAAGTTGAATTATCAGACTTTTCAATATTATTCCTTAAATTTTTTACTTTATAATTATATATTTATTTTCAAAAAGACTATAACAGAATAAATATCAAGATATGAGAAAATAAACTTATTGTATGACCCTTACTTTAGCAATTGATACGACCCTTGGAGCATGCTCAGCGGCTTTAATAAAAGGTAAAGACCTGCTTTCATTTAAGCGCGAATTTCGTGCACGTGGTCATGTGGAGCGATTACTCCCTATGATTGATGAGGTGTGTTCGCTTTCAAATGTAAATATTTCTGATTTAGATCAAATTGCAGTGACTGTTGGTCCTGGTACATTTGCAGGTGTTCGTATAGGTCTTTCTGCGGCGAAAGGAATGGGTCTTGCACTTGGTATTCCTATTGTAGCTATTACAACTCTTGAAGTTTTAGCTTATCAGTACGCTTGTGACCATAAAGACTTTTCAGGTAAAATTGCAGTTGCAATTGATGCTAGACGCGGAGAAATTTATCTACAGTGTTTTAAAATTGATAATGGAGGTTGTACGGCTATTAAGGAACCTTCAGCTGTCCCCGTTAAATTGTTATCAAGTAGACTTAAGGATGATGTTATTTTAATAATTGGCAGTGCCTATGAGCTTTTAAAAGACTTAAATATAAATTTTAAGCATGGATACGAGTGTCCTGATGCAGTCTACATTGCAAAAATTTCGATAGGACTATTGGAACGAGCAACAATTGGAGATGATATTTCACCGCTCTACCTCAGAGCCCCCGATGCAGTAAAGCCAGCTCCGCTTAATATGATAGTTAGTGGTGATTAAGGTGCCCAAAATCACTATTGAGTTAATGGGAGTGGAGAGCGTGAGTATCCTTGCTGATATTTACTCTGAGGCATTTAAAAATATGCCAGAACAAAAATGGGGGGTTTCCGAACTATTTGAACTATTTTCGATAAGAGAAACAATAAGTTTTGTTATTTGTACGGACGCTGAACCAATCGGTTTTGCACTGCTTCGTATCGTAGCTGATGAAGGAGAAATAATTACATTTTGTATATTGCCTAAATGGTGCAATAATGGTTATGCTACAACTCTTTTAGGGCGAATTATAGATACAATGAAAATTCGTTCTATAAAAAATTTATTTCTAGAAGTACGTGAAAATAACGAAGCAGCTGTGAATCTTTATAAAAAATGCTCATTTAAAATCATTAGTAAACGAAAAAAGTACTACAGGAATAAACAGGCTGAAAAAATTGATGCTCTAGTAATGCAATATCAGTTTAATAAATAATTATAGAAGATTTAAAAGAACGGGGATTAATAATGACATCGGCAATAGAAAAAATATGTATTGAAAAAAATATGCGCATGACCGATCAGCGCCGTATCATTGCTCGCGTTCTCTCTGATGCCGAAGATCATCCTGATGTTGAAGAGGTTTACAAGAGGTCGACTGATATTGATGATCAGATCAGTATAGCTACAGTTTATCGAACGGTACGTCTATTTGAAGAAGCTGATATTCTCGAGCGTCACGACTTTCGCGATGGTCGTTCGCGTTACGAGTTAGTTACTGAGTCTCATCACGATCATATGATTGATATAGAGAGTGGAGAAGTGATTGAGTTTTTTGATGACGAGATTGAACAGCTTCAAAAGGTCATAGCTAAGAAACTTGGCTATAAACTTGTAGATCATCGTATGGAACTATATGGCGTAAAAGAGAAGATCTAATAAGTCGTTTCTGGGCAACAGTATTGATGGCTATTTATACGTTCGAGTGCTATAGACGGCCAAGCTGTCTAGGTTATTCTCTACATTTTTTTAATTTAAGGGTTACTAATGGTGAAGATTTAATTGCGGAAGTATTTTAAATTATTAAAGCTAGTGATTTATCTTGGCGTCCTTCTTCCGCCAACTATATTGCTCAAAAAGCTCAAATTTCCAAGTTATAAAGTTTGGCCGCATTGGGTGCATAAATCCATTTGTCTTGCGCTTGATATCCGTGTAAATAAATACGGTCATGCTCTTGAGCGCTCCCCAACACTCTTTGTCAGTAATCATGTATCCTACTTAGATATTATAATTCTAGGGCATGCGATCAAAGGCTGTTTTGTTGCAAAGCGAGATATGATTGATTGGCCTATTTTGGGGTATTTATCTACGTTACAAAGGACCATTTTTATTGAACGTGAAAAGCGCTCGGATGTAAATAGCCAAAGACAGGAAATGCAGGACAGGATAAGAGGGGGCGATAGTCTTATTCTATTTCCAGAGGGAACAACAGGAACGGGCGGTAAGATACTCCCATTTCAAAGTTCTCTTTTTGGTGTGACAGAAAATTATATTCATCCAATGACGGATGATGAGGGAAGGCCCCTTGATTTAATGGTGCAGCCAGTGAGTATAGTATATAAACGAATTAATTGTATGCCTACTAACCGTTTTAATCGACCCTTTGTAGCTTGGTACGGTGATATGAATATTGGTGTACACTTTAGAAAATTTTTAAACCTTCAAAATGTAGAAGTGGAAGTTCATTTCCATGAGCCAGTGTCAAGAAATTTGTTTAAAACCAGAAAAGAACTTTCTGCGTATTGCCAACGAACCATTGAAAAGAAGGTTGAAGAACGTCTGAGACGTTGTGACGATTAGAAAGAAAAAAAAGTGAAAAAAAAATTATATATCAAGACCTATGGCTGTCAGATGAATGTATATGATACGGAACGTATGGTCGATGTTATGGCGCCCGAGGGGTATGACCAGGTTAACACACCTGAAGGTGCGGACCTTGTGGTTCTCAATACCTGTCACATTCGTGAAAAGGCTGCGGAAAAGGTTTATTCTGATATTGGACGTATCCGAAAAATGAAAGATGCAAAAAAGAAGCGTGGTGAAGAAATGGTGCTGGCCGTTGGTGGTTGCGTTGCTCAGGCTGAAGGGGCACAAATTATGAAGCGAGCTCCCATTGTTGATATGGTATTTGGTCCACAAACATATCATAATTTACCTAAAATGGTGGAAAAATCTATATCACTGAAGGAGCGTGGCCAAAAATCAAGAATTCTGGATACTGACCTTTCTGTTGATGAAAAATTTCAGCAGCTATCTAAAAAGGCCGTAAAAAAGAAGTCGACAGCGTTTTTGACCATTCAGGAGGGCTGCGATAAGTTCTGTACTTACTGTGTGGTTCCATATACTCGCGGTGCTGAATTCTCGCGCGATATCGAAGATGTTATGGAGGATGCTAAAAAACTTGCAGCGGCTGGCGTCGTAGAAGTTACTTTACTTGGCCAAAATGTAAACGCTTATCACGGTCGCTCAAAAGGCTCTGACGAATGGGGACTTCCTGAGTTGATTAGACAACTTGCTAAAGTTGATGGTTTTGAGCGGATCAGGTATACGACTTCTCACCCGCACGACATGACCGATGAACTTGTCAAGGTGCACGCTGATGTAAAAGAATGTATGCCATATTTGCACCTTCCCGTTCAGTCAGGTTCAGACAAAATACTTAAGGCTATGAACCGCTCACATAATAGTTCTTCGTATAAAAAAATTATTAATCAACTTCGTGAAATCAAGCCGGATATTGCTATTTCGGGTGATTTCATTGTTGGTTTCCCCGGTGAGACAGATGAAGATTTTGAAGAAACAATGAAATTAGTACGATCAGTTACATATGCGCAAGCCTATAGTTTTAAGTTTAGTCCCCGTCCGGGAACACCAGCAGCGATAATGGATGGTCAGGTCCCTGAAGAGGTGAAGTCACTTCGTTTGACAAGGCTTCAGGCCCTTCTAAAGGAACAACAAATAGCATTTAATAAATCGGTGGTTGGTAAAACTTTGCCGGTACTTATTGAAAATACAGGTAAAACAGAAGGTTCTGCCTTTGGTCGCAGTCCATACATGCAGGCGGTTCAGGTTAATATTGGTGATGCTTCCTTTGATGACCTTAATGGTAAGATATTTAATGTTAATATTAAAGAATCTGGTCCATTTAATATCCAAGGCGTACTTGCATGATACTTTTGGATTAACTTTAAAAATGACCCCAAAAAAAGATAATAACATTACCTCCGGGATCCTAGAGTTTGAGGATAATTTACTGCTGCTAGCCCTGTTTGGGGAGCATAATAGTAATCTAACACGAATTGAGAATGAGCTTGGGTGCACCCTTTCTGGCAAGGGGAATTTGCTTTCAATAGAGGGTTCAGAAGAGGCTTGTAATTTATCACGAGATGTTCTTCTTAGCCTTTACAGTAAACTTGAACAAGGGAATGAGATAACTATTTCTGATGTTGATGGTGCTCTACGTTTAGCAGGCATGCTCGATAGTCCTCAAGCGTACCCGGATAATTCAAGGGATAATACCTTACATAATCAAAATGTAATTCGAACTCGTAAAGTAACAATTTCACCCCGTTCTGTGAACCAAGCAAAATATATTGAAGCTCTGAAAAATAAAAATATGACGTTTGGTTTAGGCCCAGCAGGTACAGGAAAGACATTTTTGGCGGTTGCTATGGCTGTATCCCATTTGCTTGAAGGGAAAGTAGAGCGAATTATTCTATCGCGGCCGGCTGTTGAGGCGGGTGAAAAGCTTGGATTTCTGCCAGGTGACCTTAAAGAAAAGGTTGACCCTTACCTGCGCCCTCTATACGACGCATTAGGTCAAATGATATCTATGGAACAGACTGAAAAAAGACTTGAGCGTGGTGAAATTGAAGTTGCCCCCTTAGCTTTTATGCGTGGCCGTACCCTTTCAGATGCATTCGTTATTTTAGATGAAGCACAAAATACTACGCCCATGCAGATGAAGATGTTTCTGACTCGTTTTGGTCAAAATTGTCATATGGTAGTTTGTGGTGATCCGTCGCAGGTTGATTTACCCAGTGGAGCTTTATCTGGTCTCAAGGATGCTATAAACACACTTAAAGGCATAAAAGATATTGCTTTCATCGAGTTTGATGCGTCCGATGTAGTCCGTCATGAACTGGTTGGAAAAATCGTCCAAGCTTATGATGTCAAAGAGAGAAAACTATCAAAATGAAAATTCCTATAGGTTTGAACTTAGAAATTTCTACTAGTTCGTGCCACTGGCAGGAACACAATAAGGAGTTTAAGGACATAATCACATCATGTTGTGCATTAATTTGTCAAAATGTTAACGAAGGAAAAGCACTTAATAAATTTTCACAAATTGAGTTAGGCATTGTGTTATGTGATGACGATACTATTCAAAAGCTAAATAATAATTATAGAAACAAAAATGGCGTAACCAACGTATTATCTTTTCGTGGTTTTGATCAAGATGAAATTGAAATTTATCTTCGTAGCGATAGCGTTGCTCCTTTCAGACCATTTTCACTTGGAGAGAGTTATATTTCCTTTGAGACGATGAACAGCGAGGCTAAGGCGTCAGGATTAACATTTAATGATCACTTTAGTCATTTAGTTTTACATGGTATACTTCATTTACTTGGATATGATCATATTCAGGACAACGAAGCGAAAATTATGGAAGCTTTAGAGACTAAACTTCTTGCTAATCTTGGTATTGACGATCCTTATGCAGCGTGAAATAATAACCTTTGATAAATATCAGGAAAGGCTCCAGTGAAAGAAGTATGACCTCAACATCGAAACTTGAAGATAAATCTAGTTTGAATATTGGGTTTTGGGAGAGAATAAAGAAATTATTTATCCCATCGAATATTGATCAAGAACTAAAAGATAGCCTTGAAGAGGTTATTGAGGAGCTTGAGGCGGACAAGGGAACTCTTGGCCAAGAAGAGCGCTCGATTATCATGAATACACTTTCATTTGGTGATAAGAGGGTAGATGATGTTATGGTCCCTAGAGCTGATATTGTTGCGATAAATGAAAATTTACCATTTGATAAAATGATGGGTATTTTTGTTGATGCGAGTACTTCACGGCTGCCTGTCTATCGTGATACGTTGGATGAGGTCATTGCGATGGTTCACCTAAAAGATGCGTTTAGAATTTTTACTAAAAGTCAAAAAAATAACAAATTACCCTCGGTAAAATCTATTCAACGACCAATTTTGTTTGTTCCTCCTTCCATGAAATTAATTGATCTACTTACTAAAATGCAGAAGACTCATATACATATGGCACTTGTCGTGGACGAATATGGTGGAACGGATGGGCTATTAACTATTGAAGATCTGGTTGAGCAGATTGTAGGTGATATTGAAGATGAGCATGATGTCATTGAGGCTGTATTAATGAGGGAGCTTGCGGATGGTAACTTACATGTTGACGCGAGGTTACCAATTTTAGAGCTTGAAGATTTACTAGGGCTCGACTTTCTAAATGATGTTCAGGATAATGATGTTGATACTATAGGTGGTCTTGTTTTTACTCTTGCTGGCCATATTCCTCAGAAGGGGGACGTAATAGAGCATGAAAACGGGGTTCGTTTTGAAATTATGGAAGGTGACACACGCCACATAAAGTACATTCTTGTGCACCGGAAATAATACAAATGAAAATACCAGCTATTTCCATTGAGTATGTTTCTCATTTTTATGAAAAACCTTCTGAGTTTCAAAAGTATCTTATTCTTTTAGTTGCTGGACTATTTTCAACATTGTCATTTGCGCCAATCTATTTTTTTCCATCATATATTGTTGCATTTCCATTTCTTTTAATTTTTTCTGTGAAGAGCAAAAGCCCGCAACAGGCTTTTCTATATGGTTATATATTTGGTTTCGCGCATTTTTTTGGAGGACTCTATTGGATAGGAAATAGTTTTGCAGTCGAGGAGTCAATTCCTGACGGGCTAGGTTACTTCATGGTAGCGTTTTTAAATCTCTACTTATCTGTCTTTCCTGGACTTGTTTCTTTAGGCCTCAAACTAATTTATAAAAGCCATAATTTAACGAAACATCTTTTTAACATGGTATTAAGCTTTAGTATATTATGGTCCATGTCGGAGTGGTTGCGTGGATATTTATTTACTGGTTTCCCTTGGAATTTGAGTGGCTATATTCTCGGTTTTTCGGATATAATGCTACAGTCAACTGCGGTTTGGGGAATATTCACGCTTGGATTTATAGTCTTACTCCTCACTTTTATTCCATTGTTAATGTTAGAGGCCCGCTATAGAATTATTGCACCGTTTTTAGGTGTGGCCGCAGTTATGGGGCTATATTTTTATGGTAGTGATCGTTTATCGGGTGAAACTGAGTACGTGGAAGGTGTTAATCTACGTATTGTTCAAGCTAATATTAAACAACAGGATAAATGGCCTTATCAAAATTGGGGTAAAAATCTAGTAACCTACATGAACCTGAGTGAAAGTGAAAATAAGAATGGAACAACCCATATTATTTGGCCAGAATCGGCAGTTATTTATTCACTTTCTGAGGAGCCTTCAAGACGCCAACTTATATCAAAAATTTTAGGTAAGGGCGGTACTATATTTACGGGTTTTCCACGTCGTGAACGTAGTGATGGAAAAACAAAGCTATATAACTCATTAATTGTAATAAATGAAGATGGAGAAAATATTTCAACTTATGATAAAAGTCACCTTGTTCCATTTGGTGAATATATACCAGCTTTTATCAGAGCATTATTTATACCACTTGGTTTGGATAAGTTGTTTTCGGGAGGACAAGATTTTTTAGAAGGAGAAGGCCCTAAAACACTGAACATTAATGGGTTGCCGCCTGTTGGAGTTTTGATCTGTTATGAAGTTATTTTCCCGGGCCAGATCACTGATCCGTTAGATAGACCTGATTGGCTTTTAAATATAACTAATGATGCTTGGTATGGCGATAGTAGTGGACCGCGCCAGCACCTTCTTCAAACTCGTGTGCGGGCGATAGAGGAAGGTCTTCCAATTGTTCGCTCTGCAGGT
>CAJQRG010000029.1 GCA_905612225.1 Emcibacteraceae bacterium
GATAATCTGGCCTAGCATTTTCGCCAACAATCATTATAACAAAATTTTCCCACTGCTCCTTGTAAAACTGATGATTAGCGACTGGAGGTTGAAGTTTATCCGCATTATCCTCTATCCATTTCATTAAATTAAATGGGGGCATCATAGACATATGTTTCTCCTCTTATATGGATAAAATTAAATCGGTTTGTATGCGGTAACCTTAATTTCTATTAAAATTAATGGGTGCGGAAGCTGGTCTACTGCTACTGTAGTCCGAGTGGGTCCTCCATAATCAAAAAACTCAGCGTATGCTTCATTGTAACCTTTAAAGTCATTTATATTGACAAGGAATGTTGATAAATCAACTACATCCTCAAGGCTCGCACCGGAGGATTTTAAAATATCATTAATATTGTTAAGTACGGCACGGGTCTGTTCTCCTATATCTAGAACAACGTTACCCATTTCATCTGCAATTGCTCCTTCGAAAGTGCCGTCCTTGCAGCGAGATGAGACGCCAGAAACAAAGATAAAATCACCTGCACGTTTCAGGTGGGGGTATTTTCCCCGTGGTTTGGCCTTATCAGTGAGTACCTTTTCTTCGATCATTTTATTTTCCAATTAAATTACTTTATATTACCTAATCGTAACTACTCTGGCATTCTTTATTTAAGTAACTTCTTTTCGAACGGAATACTTTGCTTCTTTCCAAATTTCTTTTTTTAGAATATTTGAAAGTATATCTGCAGCCTTCCAAACATCTTCATAAGTATTGTAAAGTGCTGAGAACCCAAACCTAATAATATTGGGAGCTCTAAAATCACCGATAACCTTATGGTCAATCAAAGCCGACATAACCGGATACCCATCCTGATGCGTGAAGGAAACTTGACTGCCCCTTTCTTCTGGGTTTCTTGGACTGATAAGTTCTAATCCCATACCTTCGCACTGTCCCTCTACTAACTCGATAAAATATTGAGTAAGACCTTGAGATTTTTTACGAAGTTCGGAAAACTCAATCGTTTCATATATTTTAATACTTTCTTCAATTGGAAGATGTGCGAGAAGGGGAGGAGATCCAGAACGAAATTTTTCTATTGTATCGGATTCTGTAAATGATATATCAAAATCGAATGGCTTCATTTGTCCATGCCACCCAGAAAGACTGTTTGGGGCATCTTGAATATTTCTTTCAGCTACAAACATATAAGCCGGGCTCCCGTGACCCGAATTAAGATATTTATATGTGCAGCCTACAGCAAAATCAACATTATGAGCGTTTAAATCAACGGGGACGGCTCCAAGAGAGTGACACAAATCCCAAATTATTAATGCACCTACTTCATGAGCAGCATCAGTAATTTTTTGCATATTTCGAATTCTACCTGTTTTATAGTTTACATGGGTAAGGCACACTACAGCTGTATTTTCATCTATATAATTTAAAATATCCTGGTCGCTCTCTTTGCCAAGCTTTAACTCCATGCTTGGAAAGAAATTTTGGAGAGCTCCTTTGATAACATGAACATCTGATGGAAAATTACTTGCTTCGCTTACAACATTCTTTCGTCCGGGACGCATTTTTATTGCAGCAACTAAAACTTTAAATAAATTCACAGATACCGAATCTGCAACAATTACCTCTCCACATTCAGCTCCCATTAAAGGCGCCAATCTATCTCCCAGTGTTAGAGGAAGTCTATGCCACCCAAGATTATTCCAGCTGGTAATTAATCCGGTGCTCCAGCCTGGATTAAGAGCTTCACTCATCTTTTGTGGAACAGTTTTTGGCATTGCCCCTAATGAGTTTCCACATAGATAAATAATGTCACTTGGTAATTCAAACATACTAGTCAAGTAGGATGTTGGGTCAGTTTTATCTTTCTGAAATGCAATTTCCTTATCGAATTTATTAATTTGTACTACGCTCGGGTTTGTCAATTTATTCCATCCTTATTAGTAAACTTTATTGCTCGAAAAATTTGGGCTAATTTTTAACAACATTATAAAAATATATATTTTATGTCAAATATATATTTTATTTGACATATGTCAGTTGATTGATAAATTTGTACTAAGAAATTTATGTGCTTTTAACATAGAACAAAAGGAGGAAAGTATAAAAAATTCTCAAATTGCACATGTAATTGATCAAACTGCAAATAAAAATTCAAGCGCATACGTTACATTGCGTTCAATGTTAATTAATTCTGATTTTCCCCCTGGTCAAAAATTACAAATTGAAGCAATAATGGAGTTAATTGGTGCGGGTAGGACGCCCATTCGAGAGGCTTTATTTCAACTTTGCGCCGAAAATATAGTGGAGTTTAGATATCAGAGAGGGTTTTATGCATCTGAGATTAGTCTTAAGGATGTAAGTAACCTTATTGCCCTCAAGAATACTATTGAAAAAATGCTTATAAAGGAGTCCTTAACTTCTAGGGATGATAACTGGGAAGATAATTTAATTTTAAGTTATTATCGTCTAAAAAAGAAACGGCCATTTGATCCCGCTGCTGATTATTCTGCAAATAGGGACTGGATAGATAACCATCGAAAATTTCATATTTCTCTGGTTTCTGGCTCCTCAAATAAAGTCGCATTGAAGACTTATAGCATGATAGAGGAGAACCTAGACCGTTATAGGTCGTTTAGTTTCAGGTTTTGTAGTAATGTTACATCTGATACGTCACAAAAAAAGTTATACACTAAAGTAAAATCAGTAAGTGCTTATGATGAGCACACTAATATCTTCGACCTTGCGGTAAATAGAAAATCGAAAGAATTGTGTACGTACCTCCACGAGCACAATCTACAAACACTAAACATATACAAAAATTATATTTCAAGTGCTAACTGATTAAATGATAAAGGTAGCATATTTTAATAAATAATTATTAATTCACTTTCCCACCTTAGTCAGTGGAGTAAAATTTAAGAGAGTATTTAAGATGAATAACGATGCGCCAGAAAAAATACTAGAAGGAAAAAAACGTCCATTTACTGGTAAAGAATATCTCAAGTCTTTGCAGGATGATAGAGAGGTTTATATATACGGTGAGCGTGTTAAGGACGTGACTACACATCCGGCATTTCGGAATTCAGCATACTCTATTTCCCGCTTATATGATGCTTTGCACGACAAGAAAACAAAAGATATACTTACCTGTGAAACAGATACTGGTTCAGGGGGGTATACTCACCGCTTTTTTCGTTACGCTAAAAATGGTGACGATTTATTTGCTCAGCGTGATGCCATCAAAGAATGGGCCAAGATGACATATGGCTGGATGGGTAGGACGCCTGATTATAAAGCTAGTTTTACAAATACCTTAGGGGCAAATTCTGATTTTTATGGAAAGTTTGCTGATAACGCGCGTCATTGGTATGGTCGATCACAAGAGGCAGTTCCTTTTATTAATCACGCATTAGTCAATCCACCTATCGATAGGAACAAAATTGCGGATGATGTAAAAGATGTTTACATATCAATTGATAAAGAAACTGACGCGGGGATATATGTTTCTGGTGCTAAGGTTGTTGCCACCTCATCGGCACTTACGCATTATAATTTTCTTGGTCAAAACATGTCTGCTGAGATTAATGACCCATCCATGGCCATCATGTTCATAGCTGATATGCGGACGCCTGGAATAAAATTAATTTGCCGCCCATCCTACGAATTGGCAGCAGCAGCTACGGGATCCCCTTTTGATTACCCATTAAGTTCACGATTCGACGAAAATGATGCTATATTTGTGTTCGATAATGCGTTTATTCCTTGGGAAAATGTCTTCGTTCACCGGGATATAGATATGATTAAAAAATTCTATCCAAAATCGGGTTTTGTTAACGGTTATACATTCCAAGGGGCAACCAGGATGTCAGTAAAGCTTGATTTTATGGTTGGTCTTTTAACTAAAGCATTACGGGCTTCTGGCACAGATTCTTTTCGTAGTGTTCAGGTCCTGTTAGGCGAAGTTGTAGGTTGGCGCAATTTATTTTGGTCTCTAACGGATGCAATGTGTGGGGCGCCAGATAAGTGGGTAGGAGACGCTGTGTTGCCAAGTTCGAAAGCTGCTTCTGCTTACAGAATTTTTTCAACAGAAGCATATCCTCAGATTAAAGCAATCATTGAAAAAATTGTTGCGTCTGGATTAATTTATCTACCATCCAGTAATAAAGATTTTGAAAACCCAGAGATTGATAAATATTTAGCAAAATATGTTCGGGGCTCTAATGGAATGGGCCACCGGGAACGTATTAAAATTATGAAATTACTCTGGGACGCGATTGGTACCGAGTTTGGTGGACGTCATGAGTTGTACGAGCGTAATTATGCTGGGAACCATGAAATCATTCGAATGACGGCATTATTTAGTGCAACTGGGTCTGGAGAAATGGATGAAATGATTGCATTTGCTGACCAATGTATGAGTGAATACGATGAGAAGGGATGGGCAGATAAAGGTTACCATTCTGGTGAAGATATATCAATAATAGGAAAACTTTAATGTCTAAGAATTAACTGCAACCCCTATCGATAAGGTTGTAACTCTAACTTCATGATCTGCTAAGGAGAGTTCAATGAACCAGAAATTAAAACGGCGGCATATTCTCCAAGGAACAGCTCTTGCGCTGGGGTTGGCTGCATCTTCACCTATAATATTGGCCGTTTCTGCCTATTCTAAAAGCGCCGAAACACAGGCGACATCAAATAGAAAGAGTTTTTTAAATACTCTCGAGCGTAAAATGATTGATATTCTAGCGGAGCTTATCATTCCTGAAACTAATACGCCTGGTGCTGCTGCTGCGGGTGTTCCAAACTTTATCGATATGATGGTATCTGATTGGTATACAGATGAAGATAAAAAAGAATTTATTGATGGATTGCGCAATATGGATCACCATTGTAAAACTTCATTTAATAACAGCTTTTTAGATTGTACTGTTAATCAACAAATAGTTACCCTTGAAGACCTTGAGCAAAATGTTGCCGGCACGATTAGTGATGGAAAGCGCGGTGGTGAAAGTGCCCGCGTTTCAGTGCTGCATAATGATTATGCTTTATGGGGTAATAGCCCTCTTGAAGGTAGAGATTTCTTTGATCAACTAAAAAGCCTTACCATTCTTGGCTATTATACATCAGAAGTTGGCATTAAAAATGAACTGATTTATGACCCTATACCCGGCATTTATGATGGTAGTGTAGATTTTAGTAAGTTTGGGAAGCACTACACGAGCTGAATATATTGTTCATAATTGAAAATTCGGAGATATTAAAAATGAAAAATAGTGAAGATTTTGATGTGATTGTAGTTGGTTCTGGCGCAAGCGGAGGTTGGGCTGCAAAGGAATTTTGCGAAGCGGGGCTTAAAGTTCTTGTAATTGATAGAGGGGAGCCAACAACTCATAAAGAAAGTTATACCAATGAGTTTGTTGAACCATGGGATCGTCCATTCGGTAACCAAGCACTGCCTGGGGAACGAAAAAAAGAATATGGTCTAAACTCAGCATTTGTTTCAAATTTAAATCCGCACTTTTACGCAAAAGAAAAAGATTGGCCTTATGACAATGATAGTAAGAACCCATTTATGTGGGCAAGGCCCGGTGCTGTTGGTGGGAAGTCATTAGTTTGGGGGCGTCAAGTTTACCGTTGGAGTGATCTGGATTTTGAAGCCAACAAAAAGGATGGTCACGGTATTGATTGGCCGATCCGTTATAAAGATATCGCACCATGGTATTCATATGTTGAAAAATTTATAGGCGTTCAGGGATCATATGAAAACTTACCGCAGCTACCTGACAGCGAATTTATGCCTGCGATGGAACTTAACTATGCTGAAAAAATCGTTAAAAAAGGTATTGAAGATAACTTTAAGGACCGTAACCTTATTATTGGGCGTTCTGCAAATATTACCCAAGCAAAACCAGAACAGGACCGTGAGGCTTGTCATTATAGGGACCAGTGTGTAGGTGGTTGCTCTTTCGGTGCTTATTATTCTTCTGTGAGTGTGACGCTTCCTGCCGCGGCAAAAACCGGAAACCTTACAATTCAAGCAAATGCTGTAGTGTCATCACTTGAATATGATCCCAAAACAAAACGTGTAACAGGCGTGCGAATTATCAATACAAAGACAAAAAAGAAAGAAAAAATTAAATCTAAAGTTGTTTTCCTTAATGCTTCGACAATAGGTTCAACACAAATATTGATGAACTCTACCTCAGAAGCTTCTCCTCAAGGACTTGGTGGGTTCTCAGGCGCGCTTGGGAATTATTTAATGGATCACACGTGGGGAACGCGAATTCAGGGAACTGTATTGGATACCAAAGGAAAAGTTGAAAAAGGCCGTCGACCAACTGGTATTTATGTGCCACGTTATAGAAATATTAATGAAAAAAATGATAAAGATGTTGATTTTTTACGCGGGTATAATTTTCAGGGTGGCGCAAAGCCTGAGGGTTGGAAACAGCGCGCGGCAAATACACCGGGTTTCGGCGTATCTTTAAAAGAAGGAATAAATACCCCTGGAAGTGATTGGATCTTCACTATATATGGCTTTGCCGAATGTCTCCCTTACAAAGAAAATAAAATGGTGTTGTCATCTAAAAGTGACCCTTTCGGAATACCGCAGGTGAAATTTGACGTGGAATTTAAAGAAAACGAATTTAAGTTGGTCAAAGACATGATTGAGGAAGGTGAAAAAATGTTAAATACTGCTGGTTTAACTAATGTCAAAAGTACCATGGGTGAAATGCGCCCTGGTCTTGGTATTCATGAAATGGGGACTGCGCGTATGGGAAGCGACCCCTCAAAATCCGTGGTTAATAAATGGAACCAAGTACATGAAGCTAAGAATGTTTTTGTTACAGATGGTGCCTGTATGACATCGTCGTCATGCGTCAATCCAACACTTACGTTCATGGCAATAACTGCACGCGCCGCAAACTACGCTATTGAAAAACTAAAATCAGGAACTTTGTAAGTTAAAGGTAGTAATTCCATGGAATTATCAAGACGAAAAATGTTATTAGGCGCCAGTGCTTTGGCGGCATCAGGAATGTTATCTAATTCTTTTAGTAACGCACGCAATAAAAATTTATTTGATATGAACTTTGCCCCACATGAAGGGATGTTTAAGGTCTTAGCTGGTGATGATATTGTTGATCAGATAAACTTTGCAGCCTCTCAAGGATTTAGGTCATGGGAAGATAATTGGTTGGTAAAGCGTTCCATAAACGAACAGGACCGTATTGGAAAGGCTTTAGCTGATAATAATATGACCATGGGTGTATTTATTGCGAGTGATATTGATTGGGTGAACCCAACAATGTCGCTTGGTGATAAAAATTATATATCTAAATTTATAAATGATATTAAAAACAGTGTTGAGGTGGCCAAACGTGTTAACGCAAAATGGGTGACTGTCGTTCCAGGTGTTGCTGACCTGAAAATTCATCCAAATTATCAAATGGCAAATTTATTAGAATGTTTAAAACGTGGAAGCGAGATTCTTGAAAATACTGGCTTGATCATGGTGATTGAACCTCTCAATAATTATGAAGATCATCCTGGACTTATTCTTAAAGAAGCAGCACAGGCCTATTATCTCTGTAAAGCTGTTGATAGTCCGTCGTGCAAAATACTTTTTGATATCTATCATCAACAAATAAGCGAGGGTCACTTGATTACCAATATAGATCAAGCGTGGGAAGAAATAGCTTATTTTCAAATTGGCGATACACCTGGACGGAATGAGCCAACAACTGGGGAGATAAATTTCAAAAATATTTTTAAGCATATATATAAAAAAGGATATAGAGGTGTTATGGGCATGGAGCATGGTAATTCAATTGCCGGTGTTGATGGTGAAAATGCTGTTATTGATGCTTATCTTGACGTGGGCAATTTTTTATAACAATTTTAATGAAATAAATTAAAATTTGAATTTAATACAAGACAAGTTCAAAAAATATAATAACCGTCTTGATAAAATATTCGTCATATATAATAAGGCAATATAATACATCAAAGAGGTGTTTCTATTAAACAGGATCACTCATGAAGGAAAAATCATATGGAAATTACCGTAAAATTTTTAGAAAACCTAAGACTTGAAGCGAATTTTGATGATTTTACAGTGATCACAGACCAGCCTATTCGCTATAAAGGTGATGGATCTGCACCAAGTCCCTTCGATTATTTTCTTGCTTCATCAGCATTATGCGCAGCCTACTTTGTGCGAGTTTATTGTTTAGCTAGAAAAATACCGACTGATGATATTAGAATTTCTCAAAATAATATTATCGATCCAGAAAATAGATACCAACAGACCTTTCAAATTGATGTGGAATTGCCTGAAAGTATTTCAGAACGTGACCGTGAAGGAATTCTGAGATCTATTGATCGATGTACCGTTAAAAAAGTTGTTCAACAGGGTCCTGATTTTAAAATTGAACCAGTTAATAGTCTTGAAAAAGCGTCAACACTTTTGGATTTTGAGGTTCTTAAGGATAATGAAAAAACAATTATAATAGGTAAAGATCTTCCACTTGAGGAAACTATATCAAATATGTCCAAAATTCTTAAGGACCTTGGTATTAAAATTGAAATTGCCTCTTGGCGCAATATTGTCCCAAATGTATGGTCGCTTCACATTCGAGATGCGATCTCTCCCATGTGTTTTACAAATGGAAAAGGGGCGACAAAAGAAAGTGCGCTCTGTTCAGCGTTGGGTGAATATATCGAGCGAGCAAGCTGTAACTTCTTTTATAACGATTATTATTTTGGACAAGATATTTGTAAAAGTAAATTTGTCCACTACCCTGATGAAAAATGGTTTCAACCAGGCCTTAAGGATGCACTGCCTGATGGAATTTTAGATCCTCATTGCTTAAAAATATTTGATCCTTATGGTGAACTTAGAGCCTCTCATCTAGTAGATACAAACTCAGGGCTTTCGCAACGCGGAATTTGCTCACTACCATATGTGCGACAATCGGATCAAGAAACTATATATTTTCCCTCTAATATCATCGAAAATTTATTTGTTAGTAATGGTATGAGTGCCGGAAACAACCTTTACGAGGCGCAAGTACAATGCTTGGCAGAAATTTTTGAACGAGCGGTTAAGAAAAAAATTATTGAAGAAGAAATTATTCTACCTGACGTACCCATAGACATTCTTAAAAAATATCCAAATATTCTTGCTGGTATAAATAAACTGGAAGATAAGGGTTTTCCCGTGATTGTTAAGGACGCATCATTAGGTGGTATATTTCCCGTGATCTGTGTGACTTTGATGAATCCTAAAACAGGGGGTGTTTTTGCCTCTTTTGGAGCCCATCCAAATTTTGAAGTAGCCTTGGAGCGAAGTCTTACCGAGTTATTGCAAGGTAGAAGCTTTGACGGACTTAATGATATACCGCCAGCAACTTTTAATAGTTTATCTGTATCGGATGCTAATAACTTTGTTGACCATTTTATTGATTCTACTGGTCTTATTTCCTGGAAATTTTTTAGTACTAAGTATGACTATAATTTTTATGAATGGGATTTTTCAGGAACTACTGAACAAGAAAATAACACACTTATGAATATTTTGATCAGCATGGGTAAAGAGGTATATATAGCGACCTATGATGATTTTGGGGCGACTGCATGTAGGATACTGGTGCCAAGTTATTCAGAGATTTATCCAATTGAGGACCTTATTTGGAATAATAACAATAGATCTCTTGGATTTAGATCAGATATTCTTAATATTCATACACTTAACGATGAGACCCTTAAAAATCTCCTTAAGCGATTAGAAGACAGCGACCTTGATAACCATACAGTAATTTCAAGTCTAATAGGCATCGAGTTTGATGAAAATACAGTCTGGGGAAAGTTGGATATTGGAGAGCTGAAAATTCTCATTCATTTGGCTTTAAAACAATTTGTGGCCGCAAAAGAACTAATATTCAACTTCCTAAATTTTAACGATAATACCGTAACGCGAATATTATTTTATCAAGTCCTGGATGCTCTTTTACACATAACAATAGAAGAGGATCTTGATGTGACTGATTTTCTGCCAAACATGACTAGAATGTATGGAAGTAAAACGATAAAAAGTGCACTCGGCTCAATAACGGGTGATGTTAAATTTTTTGGACTTGCAAAAACAAGCATGAAGCTAGAGGGGCTAGATAAGCATCTAAAACTTATTGAAAGTTATCAAAAACTCCATAAGGCCAGAGAAATTAGAGCAGATAATAAACACGAATGTAAGGCTATTAAAAAATCTAACTAATGACCGGTTTATTTTATAAAATATAATTTTTTTATGTATTTAACCTCTCAATTTATAATATCTTTAAAACATTGCTGATTTGGTTGAGTTTAGTTTAAAGCGAAGTATGGTGAAAGTGATATGACAGAAAAGGTAAGTGAGATATTTTCAGATATTGATATCTGGTCAACGAAAGATATGATCAAAGCGATGTTTCAGGGGCAGGTCGAGGCAGTCGCTGCGATTGAAGTTTCGATTAATAATATAGTAGAAGCCGCGAATGCTGCAGCCGAAAGGTTGGAGGGTTCGGGTCGCATGGTTTATGTTGGGGCCGGTACATCCGGTAGGCTTGCGGTTCAGGATGGCGCAGAACTAACTCCAACCTTTGCATGGCCTCCTGAACGGACAGTTTTTTGTATGGCTGGTGGCATGGGGGCGCTGACTGTTAGTGTTGAAGGAGCAGAGGATAATCTGGATGCTGGCGCTCGTGAAATGGATAAAATTAACCTTAATATAAATGATGTGGTAATTGCAGTAGCAGCAAGTGGTTCAACTCCATATACGCTGGGTGCGGTAAGTCGTGCTAATGGTATTGGAGCTTTGACAATTGGCATCTCAAACAATCCCAACACTGCCTTACTCGCAAATGCTAAACACCCTATTTTAGTTGAAACTGGTAGCGAAATAATTGCTGGTTCAACTCGCATGAAGGCTGGAACAACACAGAAAGCAATCCTTAACATGCTTTCAACGGCTATAATGACAAAATTAGGCAGAGTTTATAAGGGCTTGATGGTGGACATGATTGTTTCCAACGATAAATTAGAAAAACGCGCAATTAACATGGTGTGTGAAATTACAAATTGTTCCCAAGAAATTGCTATTTTTGCGTTGCAGGCAGCGG
The DNA here is from genome assembly GCA_905612225.1 of Emcibacteraceae bacterium. Taxonomy (GTDB): domain Bacteria; phylum Pseudomonadota; class Alphaproteobacteria; order Sphingomonadales; family Emcibacteraceae; genus Pseudemcibacter. Next base: position 11,164 of record CAJQRG010000029.1, read on the forward strand.
ATAAGCACATCAAAACGGCTGTTCTCATCAGCCTTGGTAAAAACCTAAGTGAAAGCCGTATTCTTTTAAATGAGGTTAATGGAAATTTACGCCATGCCTTAGAGGCAATAAATACGAATGAGTAATCAAAGTATTTTAAATATTTATAACAGATCAAAATATGAAAATTTGATAGTCTTCATTATTGAATTATAGCTGTAATGTTTGCTTGTAAATTCATAGATCTGATTTTATAAAGGCAATCAAAGTAATTAAAAGTGGAATTAAAATGGATAATGATAAGCGCCAGAATCTTAAGTTTGATAGTAAAGCGGTTTATTGCCCCCCTGATGAGGCTACAAAATCAATCAGCCCGCCAATTATCATGTCTTCAAGCTTTCAATATGATGCCGAAATTTTTCAGCGCATAATCGATGGTGCCCGCAAGGATGTAAATATTTACGGTCGATGTGGCAACCCGTCTGAGTATCAATTTGAAGAACAGATGATGATGATTGAAGGCGCTGACGCATGTTTGGCTACTGCATCTGGCATGGCAGCTATTTCGGTGGCGCTCCTTGGCCTACTCAAAAGCGGGGATCACATTGTTTGCGATTGGACCACTTATAGCTCAACTCATGAAATGCTTGATCATCGATTAACTGACTATAATATTGAAACTACTTTTGTTGATACTTCTGATGCGGATGCAGTTCGCGCTGCGCTGCGCGATAATACAAAGGTTCTCTACTTTGAAACTATTGCTAACCCCTCTATGAAAGTAGCTGAGGTTGCTCCATTGGTGGAAATGGCCCATGAGCGGGGTATAGTTGTCATGTGCGATAATACTTTTGCAAGCCCGTATGTGATGCGACCACTTGATCATGGTGTTGATATTGTATTAGAAAGTGCCACAAAATTTATTGGTGGGCACAGCGATGTTATTGGTGGAGCAATATGTATGAAATCGGAATTGCTTCCAAAAGACTTTCTTGAACAGATCCGTTGGAATACTATGGTTAAGCTTGGCGCACCTATTGCACCATTTAATGCCTGGATGTTATCACGTGGCATTCAAACGCTGAGTGTTCGTGTGGAACGAGCCTGCCAGTCTGCAGCAAAACTTGCGAAGCATTTCGAAGGTCATCCGTTGGTTACAAAAGTATGGTATCCGGGACTTGTGTCCCACCCTCAGCATGAAATTGCAAAGAAACAAATGCCAAAATTTGGAGCTATGCTAACATTTGATGTTGGAGACGGTAACCGCGCTCTAAAAGTATTAGATAATCTTGAATTGTGTTGTTTCTCAGCAAGTCTTGGGGGTGTCCGTACCACAACTCAAATACCCGCTCTGATGGCTTTTCTCGATATTCCAGAAGAAGAACGCCTTGAGATGGGAATTTCAAATGGAATGATACGAGTTTCGGTTGGAATTGAGGACGTTGATGATATCATTGTAGATTTTGATAATGCGCTAGCACTAATGTAATGAGATTAGTTATATGAAATTAAAGAAAACACTGAGTTTTTGGGACGTTTTTTCAATTGCTCTTGGTCAGGTAATTGGCTCAGGTATAATGGTACTTATTGGCATAGGTATTGAATTCACTGCTTATGCTGTACCCTTCGCTTTTGTCCTTTCTGCTACGCTTTCATTGATAAAACAAATGCCTGTAGTTTTTATGGGATCAGCGATGCCAGCAACGGGGGGGCTTTATGTCTATTGTAAACGTGTTCTTGGTGATAAAATTGGTTTCTTTTTTCTAGCCCTGCTTCTTATAACCCATATTCTTATTGCTCTATTTGCTCTCGGTTTTGCTAACTACGTAGCGGCTCTAATTCCAGCGTTAGAAGAAAATATAAAATTTGTAGCCCTCGGTATACTAGTCGTTTTTTACTTAGTTAATTTAGTTGGTATTCGTCAGGCAGCAGCACTTCAGAAAGTAATGATTGTTTTTCTTCTTGTGGGTCTATCAACATTGATATTTTTTGGTATATTTGAGGTTGATTACAGTAATTTTACAAACAAAGAAAAGTTATTTCCTGCTGGATGGTACGGTTTTGCACTCGCATGCGTTGTGATGTCATTTGCTACAGGTGGTGCGTATTACGTGTCGGAGCTTGGAGGTGAAATGAAAAATCCTCATCGTGATTTACCTAGGGCTATTGTTTTTAGTACATTAATTGCCGCCTGTTTCTTTGCCCTTGTATCAATTGTTGCTGTTGGTATCCTTCCAATTGAACAAACTGCAGGAAAAACACTTTCAGAAGTTGCAAGAACGATCTTACCAGCACCAGTTTACGGTGCTTTTATTGTCGGCGCTGGTCTATTTGCTCTTGCTACTAGTATAAATTCAACATTCTCTTGGGCAACTAAATCAGTGCTCATAGCCTGCGAAGATGGCTGGCTTCCGAGGGGTATAGCAGTAGTTAATAAAAGATTTAATACTCCACATATTTTACTTACGATACTACTCGTGATCGGAGCGGCTCCAATTTTAGTTGATTGGGATCTTACTTATATTATTATGTTGGGAAGTGGACTAGTTTTTATCTATGATATTTTTCCCTTAATTGCCGCCTTTTTACTCTCCAAAAGGCTACCAAAAGTATTTGCTGCAGCTAAGTTAAAAATGTCTGAAAAGACACTTAAAGTATTTAGTGTAATTGGTATCATTATATTAGCTGGACAAGCGGCGCTTGCCTTCTCAGACATTGACCTTAAGGGTTGGGTCTTTATTATAGTTTATATTGTTTTTGTAATTGGTTATATCCAGGTTCGTTCAAAGAACAGGTCCATCGGAAATCAAAGTTAGTACCTTCGCCATTTCTTTAAAAAATTGTTCTTTGGAAGTATTGTTTTTAATAATTATATCTGCTTCATTTTTTATGTTTTCAATATTTTTGAAATATGCTGGTCTCACATCATTTATATACTGATTAGTGACACTCTCTAATGTTCGACCTCGTTCCCTCATATCGCGATCTATTCTTCGAAGTAGAGCTAGGTCAAGGTCAACATCGACAAAAACATCAAAGTCACTGATCTTACTGAGTAAGGCACCCACAAATAATCCATCAATAACTATGTAATTATTTGCCATTACTTTTTCGTAACCGGTTCGTTTGCTAATTGTGAAGTCGTAAATTGGAACCTCAGCATGGCCAACATTTTTTAAATCTTTTAGTTGTGCATGTATAAGGCCAAG
>CAJQRG010000030.1 GCA_905612225.1 Emcibacteraceae bacterium
AAAGTATGATTTTTGCGACATCAATTTCTGAAAATATTAAGTATGGAAACCAAGACGCTACAAATGAAATGATTGAGGCAGCAGCAAATGCGGCTCGGGCAGATGAGTTTATTGACCGTCTGCCTGAGGGAATGGATACTTTTTTGGGTGAGCGCGGAACCCGCCTTTCTGGCGGTCAGCGCCAAAGGATTGCAATTGCTCGGGCGGTATTACAAAATGCCCAAATTCTCCTTCTTGATGAGGCTACCTCAGCCCTTGATTCTGAAAATGAAAAACTTGTTCAGGCAGCCCTCGAGAAACTGATGCAAAATAAAACAACTCTTGTCGTTGCACACCGCTTGGCCACCGTGCAAAAAGCTGATCGAATAGTTGTTATGGATCACGGAAAAATTGTTGAAAGCGGAGACCATGAAGAACTGATGAGGAAACAAGGGCTCTATGCTCATTTGGCTGACTTACAGTTTAGTACCCTATAAACCTTTAAAAATTAACTTGTTCAATGAACCAGTCCTCTCGGCCATTAACATTAGTAATACTTAATAGCTAAGGTATTTTATTTTTGATCCAGACGCATTTCGATGCGTCTATTGCGCCTATATGCGTCTTGGGTGTCACTGGGATCCAGAGGATGAAACTGACCAAAACCTGTCGCCGCTAAACGGTCTGCAGGTACGCCTCTGCTGATGAGGTATTTAAGAACAGATAAAGATCTTGCTGCAGATAGGTCCCAATTCGAGGGAAATTGAACTGTACGGATCGGTAGTACGTCTGTGTGACCATCTATTCTAAGAACCCAGTCTACATCATTAGGTATCGTTTCTATGATGGAGGAAAGGGTATCAGCAAGTTTCGTCATTTCCTGTTGTCCAACAATACCAAGAGTGGCAGACCCAGACGAAAAAAGGACTTCTGACTGGAAAATAAATCTGTCACCTTGAATGCGAATATCATTTCTCTCACCAAGAGCCTGACGTAGACGACCAAAAAAATCACTTCTAAACTGATTAAGTTCGGCTACTTTTGAGGCAAGGGCCGTGTTTAGCCGTTCGCTGAGATTGGTTATAATAGCCCCTTGTTCTATGTCCTTTGCATCGTAAACTTCTATAGCTGCATTAAGGGAAGTAAGTTGCTGTCTGAGGTTTGCAAGTTGAATATTCAGTGCCCTGACTTCAGCTTGAGCAACCTTAGACATGGAACGTTCGTTATTTCTTAAACGTTATAATTTAGAAAACTTGAATTGTCTAAATTACTCAGGTTTGACGGTAACATGATGTTCCCGGACGCGGGAAATTCTTAGAACATTCGTTTTACCAGGGGTCCCAAACGGCATTCCAGCCATAATAATGATACGTTCATTTAGTTTTGCATAACCCCATTCATAACAAACACAACATGCTTTATCTATCATATCTTGAAAGTCAACTGCGTCCTTTGAGTGCACGCAGTTTAAACCCCAAACTAACGCAAGACGTCTAGCGGTGGTTAAGTTGGGCGTAAGTACGAGAAGTGGTGTCTCTGGGCGCTCTCTAGACGCACGAAGAGCTGTAGATCCAGAGCCCGTATAGGTAACTATCGCATGCGCTTCGATAGTTGCCGCAACTTGTTTTGCTGCAGCACTAATAGCATCAGCAGTGGTTGCCTCGGGCAATGTACTGTCTTCTGAGAGCATCCGTTTATAGCTAGGTTCTTTTTCAATTGTTAATGCAATCCTTCCCATACACGATACTGCTTCTAAAGGGTAATCACCGGCAGCAGATTCCGCTGAAAGCATAACGGCATCCGCCCCATCAAAAACTGCATTTGCAACATCAGAGACTTCCGCGCGTGTTGGCACCGGAGATTTTATCATACTCTCAAGCATTTGCGTTGCCACCACCACTGGTTTACCAGCTCGTCGTGCATGACGAATTATTTTTTTTTGTTTAGCTGGAACCAACTCCATTGGAAGTTCTACACCTAAATCACCTCGCGCAACCATTACTCCGTCGGAAACGGCTATAATTTCATCAATTGCATGAACTGCAGATGGCTTTTCAATTTTAGCCATGATTGCAGCTCTTCCATTTATCAACTTTTTCGCCTCCTGCACGTCTTCAGGACGCTGCACAAAAGATAGCCCTACCCAATCAACTCCAAGGTCAAGAACAAAACTTAGATCTTTTCTATCTTTTTTAGTAAGGGCTGCAAGGGGTAATATCGCACTAGGTACGTTCACCCCTTTTCTGTTTGATAGCTCACCGCCAACCAAAACGGTAGTCACAATTATATTTTCTTTTACACTATCAATATGTAGGCGAATTTTACCATCATCAAGAAGTAATTCTGTTTTGGGTTGTGCTGCTTCATAAATTTCAGGATGTGGAAGTTCCACTCTTTTACTCGTTCCAGGAGTACTATCCATATCAAGCCTAAACTTTTGACCCTTTTCAAGTAAAACTTGTTTATCGGCAAAAACGCCAACCCTTAGTTTTGGCCCCTGTAGGTCTGCAAGCACTCCAATTGGTCTATCCGTTGTATTTTCAACCTCGCGTATAGTTTTATAGAGATGTGAAATTTCATCGTGGGTACCATGGCTCATATTTAACCTAAACACGTCCGCCCCAGCATCTGCCAGCTTTTTTATCAATTCAAAATTTGATGATGCTGGTCCTAATGTGGCTATTATTCGTGTACGTCGACTACGATGCATTAACTATCCAATTCTATCTTTTAAAAAATGCGTTACAGGCCCGGTAAAGGTTCCAAATATCAACTTTGGAACTAACGGCGTAAGGAGTGTGAATAGAAAGTACTGGTACCCCAAAGTCAATCACATTCATATCCTGACGAGAAAATTCCCCACCTATAGTGCCGCCGCCAGCCGTTCCAACTTTATAAGTTGCGGTTTGCCAAGGTACGTTAGCATCATCAAGAGTTTTTCTTATATAAGCAATGTATTCAGAGTTAGCATTAAATCCACGCCCATAAAGCTTTAAATTAACCCCATAACCTAGGCGTGGAGCATTTAACGGCTCCCAAGCATTTGGACGCATGGGATTAATACCAGGATTTACATCTATAGATATCATACGACTATTGCTGAGAGCTCGCCTTACATAACTTTCTCGCATGTTTTTTCCCATTTTTGCTTCAATTAAACGCGAAATCAGATTTGAAAAATATTGTGACTTAGCACCGGTATTGTTAACATTACCAACCTCTTCGTTATCAACTAAATGAGCAATAGCAGTTTTTGTTGGTATATTAATATCAAGAATAGCACGTACATTTGTATAACTAGCAAGGCGGTCGTCTTGCCCATAAGCTGCAATAAGTCCGCGGTCAAAGCCCATATCACGGGACTTCATTGCAGGTATCAAGAGTAATTCTGCAGAAACAAGATCACCCCGCTTAATGCCATAGGTAATTTTTAAATAGTTTTCCACCTGATCAGAAACGTCATTTCCGTTGGGCCCTGGTATATGAGCAATAATAGGATCCATGTCCTCCGCAGTTAAATGCTCCGAAACAGTTTTATTTCCGTAGCCACGGTCAGTATGAGGTGATAATTCCGGAATCAAAAAGATTGGGTCATCTTCATTCATTCCAATATTTATTTGAATTGTTGTACCATCTTTTTTATCTACACGGCCAATTAAGGCAAGCGGAACATTTGTCCATTGATGACGTTTCATTCCCCCATGATAGTTTGTTTGGAAGAGAGCAAACTCTCCCTTTCCGTATAAAGGGACATTCTTAAGTTCGAGACGCGGGCTATCAATATGGGACCCAATAACGTGAAAACCACTACTAAGATCATCAGTGCCAATCACAATCAAAGAAACTGCACGGTCCCGGTTGTTATCATAATATCTTGCCCCTGGGGTCATGGGACTATCATCATTCAGTGGCTGAAAACCATTTTCTTTGGCAATTTTGATCGCCTCAGTGACAAAAGTAAGCTCGGAGCGGGCCTTATCCATAAAACCTTTATAATCTTCACCAAATGAAAAAACATTGATTTTTTCTTCTGGAGTTAGAGTAAGCCAAGATGATTGACAGTCCATATTATCATTACATGCCGCTCCAGAAGCCCCCCTAATAAAAGCCGTGCTGCAAAGAGAAACAAAGAGGCCTCCGATAATTAAATTTTTTGTATATTCTAATATACTTTTGAAAAACATTTTTTCGTCCTCGTTAATTTTAAACTATTAAAAAAATAATAATACATAGTGATTAGACGGTGTACAGGAAAAAAAAATATCTCATCTTGAATTTTTTTCTACACTTCTTGTTCTATTTCGCTATAAAAATACGTGTCCGATTCACAATAAAGCAATCCTATATGGCCTTTGAAATTATAAATCCGCACGGCCAGGCCAATATCGTTTTTATTTGTGAACATGCAAGTAACCACATTCCCCCTAAATATGATAACCTTGGCCTTGATGATGATCTATTAAACCTTCACATAGCCTGGGATATTGGCATAAGTGAAGTAACCAAAAACCTTTCACTTAGACTTAATGCCCCAGCAATACTTGCCAGTTTTTCCAGATTACTTATTGATGCTAACCGCGGCATCAGTCAGACTGGGTTAATACCAGAGCAAAGTGATGGCTACAAGATTAAGTCTAACTGCAACCTGTCTGAAGTAGAAAGGGAAAAACGTATTAACCAGTATTATAGACCTTTTCATAATAAGGTTGGCGTTATTATCCAAGAAAAAGCAAAAAGCGAAAAAGCCCCACTGATAATTAACATGCATAGCTTTACACCTCAAATGAATGGGTTTAATAGACCTTGGCATTCAGGCATGCTTTGGAATAAAGATCCACGCGTGGCTATTGTCCTTAAGAATAAACTTGAGGGGCGTGGCTATTGTGTTGGAAATAACAAGCCATATTCCGGGCGAGACTTATTCCATACAATGAATATACATGGTGATAGTCATGGTTTTCCTCACGTAATGATTGAGATTAGACAAGATGAGATTAATACCGCTGAGGGTGTTGAAAAGTGGAGTAGGATCCTCACAAAAGAATTAAAGGACATTAGGAACCTTCCCGAAATGTCAAAAATTAAACATTTTTAAGGAAATAGATAATGGAAAAACAAACAAAACTTGAGATTGAAGCAGCAACTTTCCGACGTATAATTGCTCACTTTCAAAAGCGAACTGATGCGCAAAATATTGATTTAATGGGGCTTGCTGGCTTTTGTCGTAATTGTTTTTCTAAATGGTATGCTGAAGAAGCATTAAACCACGGCGTTGAGATTGACAAACAAGGTGCTAGAGAAATTATTTACGGCATGCCATATAATGAGTGGTCCACTAAATATCAGACTGCAGCAACAGAAAAACAATTGAAGCTCATGAACGAAAGTTTGAAAAAAAATAATTAAAATTAAATTAAGGAATATACAATGGTAGAAACAGGTGGCATCGCAGCTGATGCTTTACGTTCATTTATAGAGCGCGTTGAAAGACTTGAAGAAGAAAAAAAGGCGCTCGCCGACGATATAAAAGATATCTACGCCGAATCAAAGTCAGTAGGATTTGATGTAAAAATAATGCGACAAATCATTCGACTTCGTAAAATGAATGAAGCCGACCGGCAAGAACAGGAATCCTTACTTGACACCTACACCCATGCCCTTGGTATGATCAGATAAATAAATAATTTATGTATAAGCCCCAATGACCAATAAAAATTATATTCATTAAAAACTTATATGTTTATTATTATCTAATTAATACTTGTAGTTCGGGCTTGGTCAAAAAGGGTTTTATTTTTTCTTAGGAAGTTTCTTAACTTCTGCTATATTCTACACCTGAATAAGAAAAGCATCTCTTATTGTAAATTGATTATATAATGAGGCTCTCAATGCAAATAACCATACCTAAAGAACGTAGGGAACATGAAAAACGTGTTTCTGCGACTCCAGATACTGTCAAAAAATTTGTTTCATTGGGCTTTAGTGTGGTTGTAGAAAAGGATGCGGGCGTTCAGAGCCAAATTACAGATGTCCAGTATGAAGCAGTTGGTGCCAGTATTGCTACTAATACTAAAGCAGCCTACCTAGCTGCTGATATCATACTTAAAGTACAGCACCCACTTATGAAAAATGAGGGTATAATAGACGAACTTTCATTGATTAAGGATGGAGCAATATTAATTTCCATTCTAGATCCACTGCGAAATTCTAAACATCTAAAAATATACGCAAGCAAGAATATTTCTGCCTTTGCAATGGAATTTATGCCACGGATAACGCGTGCCCAAAGCATGGATGTATTATCCTCACAATCCAATCTTTCTGGTTACTCTGCCGTAATTGATGCAGCGTCTGAATTTAGTCGAGCATTTCCAATGATGATGACAGCTGCCGGAACTATTGCACCAGCCAAGGTTATGGTCATGGGTGTTGGCGTTGCTGGTTTACAAGCAATTGCAACAGCAAAACGTCTTGGTGCAGTTGTTTCAGCTACCGATGTTCGTTCGGCCGCAGCTGAACAAGTTGAAAGTCTTGGCGGAAAATTTATCATGGTTGATACTGATGAAGATGGAGAAACAGCAGCAGGCTACGCTAAAGAAATGAGTGAAGATTACAAACTTCGTCAAGCAGCCCTAATCGCTGAAACCTTAAAGAAACAAGATATTGCTATTACAACAGCTCTTATCCCTGGGCGCCCTGCCCCGGTACTCATTACCGACGATATGGTTTCCAGTATGAAATCCGGATCAGTAATTGTTGACTTAGCAGTTGAGGCCGGGGGTAATTGTAGTCTTTCTAAACCCGGAGAAACTATAGTTTCCGATAATGGTGTTATTATTATAGGAAACTTAAATATGCCTAGCCGTTTAGCAGCAGATGCAAGTGCCCTTTATGCTAAAAATTTACTTAATTTTATGATGCCCCATATGAGTAAAAAGGGTGCTGAACTTTCCATTGACTGGGAAGATGAAATCATCATTGGAACCCTTCTTACTAAGGATGGTATAATCGTTAATGACCGCTTAAAAGGAAAAATCTGAAATGGACCAGGTTTCACAAATACCAGAAATTATCACTAGCGCCATCGACATTTCCCCATTTGTTTCACAACTTTCACTATTTGTTTTATCAATATTTGTTGGATACTTTGTGGTCTGGAGTGTAACACCGGCCCTACATACCCCTCTTATGGCTGTTACCAATGCCATATCTTCAGTAATAATCGTTGGAGCATTAATCGCCGCGGGACCGTCAGATATGAATAGTGCAAAAATTCTTGGGATACTTGCTATTGGTCTTGCCGCGATAAATATTTTTGGTGGTTTCGCTGTCACTAACCGAATGCTAGCTATGTACAAGAAGAAACCAAAGACAACTCAAAAAGGTAACAGGTAATGTCAGAACAAAGTATTGTTGATATTACCGCAATTGCCTATCTTGTTGCTGGTGTTTTATTCGTTCTAGCTCTGCGTGGTTTATCGTCCCCAGAAAGTTCACAAAAGGGGAATTACTACGGTATGCTTGGGATGACAATTGCCGTTATTACTACACTCGCAAACCCAGAAATTGTATCATATACATGGATCTTTGCTGCAATTTTTGTTGGAGGTGGCTTAGGTCTTATCATTGCATCACGAATAGCTATGACTGCAATGCCCCAACTGGTTGCTGCCTTCCATTCACTAGTAGGATTAGCCGCAGTTTTTGTGGCTGCTGCAGCATTTTTACTCCCCCTAAATTTTGGTATTGTTGATACTATGGGAAATATTTTTATGGCTAGTAGAATTGAGATGGCCCTAGGTGCTGCAATAGGCGCCATTACCTTCTCTGGTTCAGTTATAGCCTTTGCAAAGTTAAACGGAAATATGTCGGGCGCGCCAATTATTCTGCCAGCTCGCCACCTCATAAATATAATAATTACAATTTCAATTATTATATTTATAGGTTTCTTTTCAATTGATGAAACATCGGCATCCGGTGATGGAAATATCATGTGGATTATTATTGGGCTGAGTTTTTTAATTGGTTTTTTAATCATCATACCAATTGGTGGTGCCGATATGCCTGTAGTGGTTAGCATGCTTAATAGCTATTCTGGCTGGGCAGCTGCGGGGATCGGCTTTACGTTACAGAACAATGCACTTATTATTACAGGGGCTTTAGTAGGTTCCTCAGGAGCCATATTGAGCTATATAATGTGTACGGCCATGAATCGTTCATTCATCAGCGTAATTCTAGGTGGTTTTGGAGGTGAAACTACAACTTCAGGTAATGGTGAAATAGAAACTCGTCCTGTCAAGCAAGGCGGTGCAGATGATGCAGCCTTCATCATGAAAAATGCCGGTTCTGTTATAATTGTTCCAGGGTATGGTATGGCAGTAGCACAAGCTCAACATGCACTTCGCGAAATGGTTGATAAACTTAAAGAAGAGGGCGTCAGTGTAAAGTATGCTATTCATCCTGTTGCTGGTCGAATGCCCGGTCATATGAATGTGTTGTTAGCAGAAGCTAACGTATCCTATGATGAGGTTTTTGAGCTTGAAGACATCAATAATGAGTTTGCAGCTACCGATGTAGCCTTTGTTATTGGCGCTAATGACGTTACTAACCCAGCAGCTAAGACAGATACTACCAGTGCAATTTATGGAATGCCAATTCTCGATGTTGAATTTGCTGGAACGGTTCTATTTGTTAAACGGGGAATGGCCTCTGGCTACGCCGGCGTTCAAAATGAACTATTCTTTAGGGATAACACTATGATGCTCTTTTCTGATGCAAAGAAGATGGTGGAAAACATAATAAAGGCATTATAATTTTTCAGAAATCTTAAATAAAACATTCCCGTTTGTTTTATCAGTTATCTCTAAAATAGCAAGATTTGCTTGACGTATATCCATCAAAAATTTCCATGACACTATGTCAGAGAATTCTTTTTCTAAATTTAGAACATTATATCCATCCAAGACTTTTTCTATTGCATTTTGTTCAGAATATTTAGAAATACCGTTTAGAGAAAGCACCTGTATTTTCTCACTTAACTTAAGATCAATAAGTGCCTCTTTAACAATACCACCGTATGCTCGAGCTAAGCCTCCGGTTCCTAACTTTATACCGCCATAATACCGAGTTACAACAGCCGTAATTTCACCAATCCCAGAACCAAGAAGAACATTAAAAATTGGTTTTCCTGCTGTTCCGTTTGGTTCACCATTATCAGAAAATCCAAGTACTTGAGTATCTGTAGGAGGGCCAGCAATAAAAGACCAGCAATTATGCGCAGCGTCGGAGTATTTTATTTTTACTTCAGCAATAAACTCCTTCGCACTTATTACATCAGGTGTATGACTAATATTTACAATAAAACGGCTTTTTTTAACAGTTTTTTGATAAAAAATAGAGTTTTTAGGGATGTTATATAAAGGCTTCACTATACACTTCAATTAATTTATTAATTACTACCACTAGAACTGCGGTTACGGTTACGAGGAGGTCCACCTAGATGTCTCACATCATTTCTGTTACGGCCATTTCTTTTAGGCCTATTTTTAAAATTATTAAGAATAGTTTTTCTTTCCTCAACATTTAAACCCTCTAAAGTTGAAATCATAACTTCATATACTGGAATATGCATATTTAAATACATATTAGTGTAGACCTGTAATGCATCTTCTAATTTATCAACATTAAGTTCATCTTCAGCAATAATATTTATGATTATTGAACGTTGTGCCATGATATTTTCATATCTAGGCAACAATTCATCCCTCTTATTCCGCATCTCAACATAAAAATTACGTTTACCTTTTCTTGGAAATGGTTCAATTATTCTTGAAATTGCGTTTTCAAAAGATATCCTAGTCATGCGTATTTCTTTTACTTTATAGGCAGAATAAAAAAAGGATACGGCAAAGAGATTTAATCCTAATATAATAATAACTACCCATAACCAGTTTATCTTAAAAAACAAATTCTTCATTTTATTTTCTCCTCAACAAATATTATGTCCTCAACATCTAGTAAGGTGTTCAAGTTATCCGAAATAAATATTTTAGAATTTAGATTAAAAGAAATTTCATAATCAATTTCAGCAACCTCATCTTCTGCTAGGGCAGAACTTCCAACACCACCCATATAAATACCCATCAAACAAAACGCAGTAAGTGCAGAAAGACGTGGAATAATAAATACAAAGATATTCTTTGAATTCCATGACAGGTTCTCATCTTGGTCAATTTTGTTTGGGATATCCATTATGCTGTTAATTAATAACGGTCCCGCTACAGGACTGTTGGCCTTACCATAGGCATAAAGATACTTATTTAGTTTTTCATTATTCATTACCCTATATCCTTTAAAAGATTATCTTTATCTTCCTTAAGTGCCTCTGCCAAATTACGTCTCCCTCTGACCAAATATGATTCAATTGCACTAAGGCTAACTTCCATAACTTCAGCGGCTTCGCGATTAGAAAGTCCCTGAAAATAACACAGTATGATCGCAGTGCATTGCCGCTGAGGTATTTCATTAAGGCCATTCTTAACTTGCTGTGATCGCTGATTGACTGCAATTAAATTATCAGCAGCTACTTCGTCTGATGCCATTGCCTCTAGCACTTCAGTTTTAGTTTGCGGCTTTCTCTTTCTGCTAACGTCATGACATAAATTAGTCACAACACGATAAAACCAAGTGGTAAACTTTGTATTGCGAGATGGGTCCCAAAGATTAGAATGCTTCCATACTCTAATAAATGCTTCTTGCATTACTTCTTCGGCGTCCGCCGTATTACCAAGGATCTTCGATGCAAAACCTAAATTCATGGATAGATGACGCTCAACCAAAGTGCCATAAGCTTTTTGATCACCTTTACCAATACGCAGAATCAATTCTTCGTCAGTTATTGCAATTATCCCTATATAAAATTCATTGTTTTTCAACGAATACTTCTATTATACGTAATTATTCATAAAACCCTGCACAATAAAACTTTAAGTATTTTGTTTTATACGATGAACAGTATGGCAATGGTTTATAAAGGGAAATGCTAAACTCAATCAGGTCTAGATTTAACTTTTATCTTTACAGAAATTAATAGTTAAGTAGGGCAGTATGGAATAATTTTCATACTGCCCTCGTCTTAATTTCATAATTTTCAAAAAATATTAGCTTATTAAACCGTCCAGGTTCGGCCCTGTCTGATTAAAGCATTGAAATCTGCCTTCTTATTATCTTTAGCCCCCTTAACCTGACGATGAACTGCATCATCATAACTTTCCTCAGGATCGCAGTATATAACCCCACAAACTACAGGAAAATCTGGAGCAGTCAGCTCAACTAGCATTTGTGCCATAATTTTATTAGTTTCATTATGAACAAGTATGTCATCCTCACTTACGCCATTTTCCCCAATTATGGCAGTTTCAAGAGCAAATTTTTCTAAATTGAAAACGAGGCCCATGTTTTTTTCTTTGCCATAAATCATTGGTTTTTCGTGTTCAACGTGGATCTGTGTATTAGCAGCTTCTTTTTTTAAGGTAAAATGTTCGAATGTTTTATCGTTGAAGACAATACAGTTTTGAAAAATTTCAACAAATGAAGCACCGCGATGATCTTTAGCCCTAGCCAAGGTTCCAGGTAAAGCCTTGAGAGCAGTATCAATTCCGCGAGCTACAAATCTAGCGCCTGAACCTAAAGCAAAAGAGCATGGATTAAGTGGCAAATCGACTGAACCTAAGGGTGTTGATGGGGTTTTTGCACCTAGCTTCGATGTTGGTGAATATTGCCCTTTTGTTAGGCCATAAATTTCATTATTAAAAAGCATAATTTGCATATTTACGTTGCGACGAAGTACATGCAGCATATGATTTCCACCGATACTCAGACCGTCCCCATCACCTGTCACAAGCCAAACATCTAAATCCGGATTAGCAAGCTTTACTCCCGTAGCGACGGCTGGTGCACGACCGTGGATAGTATGAAATCCATATGTTTCAACATAATATGGAAAACGTGAAGAGCACCCGATACCAGATACAAATACAGTATTTTCTGGTGTAGCTCCAATATTAGCAAGTGTAATCTGCACAGCTTTTAAAACAGCGTAGTCTCCGCAGCCAGGGCACCAACGTACTTCTTGATCTGTTTCAAAGTCTTTAAAAGTAAGTTTTTTTATATCAGTTTGTTCATTCATCCTACTTCTAACTCCTGTTTCTGAATACAGTCTAAAATTTCAGTTATTTTAAAAGGTTGTCCCGATACTTTTGTTAATGAATAACCGTCAAGTAGATATTCAGCTCGCAATAGATTATTCATTTGTCCATTATTCATTTCTGCTACTATGACTTTATCAAAACTATTCAAAAGTTTTTTAAGGTTACGCGGTAGTGGCCAGATATTAGATATATGAATGTGGGACACATCTATATTTTCTTCTCTAGCCCGTTTAACAGCCTGATGAATAGACCCCCTCGTTGATCCCCAACCAACAACAGCAAGTTTACCTCCCGACGTGCCAAGAGATACTTCTTGTTCAGGAATATCATTCGCTACACCAGCTATTTTTGCCGCTCGAACATCCGTCATTTTTTGATGATTTCCTGGCTCATAAGAAATATGACCAGTATCATAATCTTTTTCGATACCACCTATACGGTGAAGGCAATTTGGCGTTCCAGGCTTTGCCCAAACCCGCGCTAGTGTTTCAGGGTCACGTTTAAATGGATGAAATCCTTCAGGATCAGTACAATATTTAACAGAAAATTTTTCTAAAGAATTAATATCAGGAATACGCCAAGGCTCAGATGCATTACCAATATACCCATCAGATAATACCATCACGGGTGTCATATATTTTGTAGCAAGGCGAACTGCTTCAATTCCAACATCAAAACAGTCCTGTGGGTTCGACGTTGCAAGGACGACTATCGGAGAATCACCATTGCGGCCCCAAACAGCCTGATGAAGATCCGATTGTTCAGTCTTAGTAGGAAGACCTGTTGATGGACCGGCTCTCTGTACGTCAATAATCACTAGAGGTAATTCTGTACTGATAGCAAGGCCTATGGCTTCAGTCTTTAGAGCAATACCCGGGCCAGAACTTGAGGTCACACCCAACTGACCGGCAAACGAAGCACCAATGGCACCACATACGGCAGCAATTTCATCTTCCGCTTGAAAAGTAACAACGCCATACTCCTTAAGACCACTCAAAGTGTGAAGGAGAGCTGAAGCTGGAGTGATTGGATAAGTACCAAGTAACAGCGGTATATCACCAAGCTGAGAACCCGCTACAAGGCCCCAGGCCAAAGCCTGATTTCCATTTACTGTTCTATATTCTCCGCTTTCTTCTGTAGTATGTTTGCCCACGTGATAACGGCTCAGATTTGCAGATGTTTCTGCAGTTTCACCAAATGCGTGGCCGGCATTTATTGCCGCAATATTAGCATTTGCAACATCTGGTAGTTTTTTAAATTTTTGTTCCAACCAGTCAGTGATTGGTTTACGTGCACGACCAAACATCCAGAGTATAAGACCAAGCGTCCACATATTTTTTGAACGGATTGCATCTTTCTTACCAAGACCAAATTCTTTTACAGACTCTAGGGTCATTTTAGTGATATCTAATTTTTGAACTTGATAATCGCTCAAACTATCATCTTCCAAAGGATTTTCTATATATCCAGCCTTATCAAGATTTCTCTTACTAAAAGCACCTTCATCAACAATAATCAAACCACCAAGACGCAGGCCCGCTAGCGAAACCATAAGTGCTGCGGGGTTCATGGCGACTAGGACGTCTGGCTCGTCTCCAGCTGTTGAAACTTCAACAGAACCAAAGTTGATTTGAAATGCTGACACACCAAACGTAGTTCCAACAGGAGCTCTTATTTCAGCTGGAAAGTCCGGAAAGGTTGCTAAATCACTACCCTCAAGGGCAGTTACTACGGAAAATTGTGTTCCAGTAAGTTGCATTCCATCACCAGAATCTCCAGCAAAACGTATACAAACTGTGTCTAGTTCTTCAAAACCTTGTGCGTTTGTTTGCACATTCATTTTACGGTCCTTAGGCTTATTAATACTTCATCATATAGCGATATTTATACAGTTACTATTTAATATGTAATTTTTTTATATACAAACGTTTTTTTTTCCATTTAATAGAAATATGTATTATTTAATGACAATAAATTTACAATTAAAACACCAAAAGGTATTGGCACCCATTTATGATAGCAGTCACAAATAATATTAGAATAACAAAACATATGTGGCAAATTGCAATACCCTCGGTTTTGGCTAACCTTTCAACACCTCTTCTTGGCCTTTCAGATAGCTTTATTATGGGCCACCTACCTCACGAACGTTATTTGGCGGCTGTAGCTTTAGGGTCTATGTTGTTTTCCATTCTGTATAACGGGGTTAATTTTCTTCGAATGGGGACTACAGGTCTCGCTGCACAGGCACAGGGCAGAGAAGATGAACTATCTTTAGGCAGATTACTATTACGAGGCTGCATAAGTGCGGCGATGATTGGAATACTATTTGTATTTTTGCAAAGCTTGATCTTAAATGCTTTTTTTATATTTATAGAAACGGAAACACAGGTAACTAACCTTACTGCTCAGTATTTTACAATCCGCATATGGGGAGCGCCCTTTGCACTGATGAATTATGTAGCTTCAGGTTGGTTACTGGGCATGGGCCGTGCAAAAGAAGTTCTGTATATTCACCTCTACATGAACATTGTTAATATTCTACTCAATTTTGTTTTTGTCTATGGGTATGACATGACAGCGAATGGAGTAGCTCTAGGGACAGTTCTATCAGAAACAACCGCATTTTTACTCAGCCTTTATTATGTAAAGAGGCACAGCAGAATGAATTTTAGTATCCCAATATTTGGCAGTACCGTTCTTGAAAATATTTTTAATATTTCTGCATTTAAAGTTTTATTTAGTTTAAATCGTGATATTTTTATTCGAACAATGTGTCTTACTATGACTTTAGCAAGTTTTGTCGTACTTGGCACACGATTTGGAACAGAAGTTCTTGCCGCAAACGCAGTATTGATGAACTTACAAAATTTAACCTCATACGGACTTGACGGTTTTGCACAGGCCGCCGAAGTACTCGTAGGCAAAGAAATAGGGCGAAAATCAAAAAAAAACTTGCGCGCGTCTGTTATTATTTCTAGCAAGTGGGCAATAATAACTGCCCTTGCAATGACTTTTTTTTATTATATATTTGGTGAAATGATTATTAATCTACTTACTAATATTGAAACTATCCGTAATATTTCATCAAATTATTTAACTTGGATTATTATTCTACCACTCCTTTCCATTTGGAGTTTCCAACTAGATGGTATCTTTATTGGGGCAACTGCTGGTTCATCTATGCGAAACGGCATGATAATTTCAGTAATAAGTTATGTCCTAGCAATATTTATACTGATCCCTTTATGGGGTAATCACGGACTTTGGGCTGCTTACAGCATTTTTATGATTATGCGGGCCATTACACTTTTTTATAAATATCCAGAAATTGAAAAACGAGCTACATAAAGAAATTAAATGGTTAAAATTTTAAAACACACTTCATTATTACTTTTGTTTTTATTCAATACTTCTGTTAAGGGACAAAATAATTTAGATACGTTAGAGACTTATTCTCTTGGTAAATGTCATCTCAAAAATGAACAAGTGATAGAAGATTGTAAAATTTCCTTTCGTACAATTGGAAGATTGGCTCCAGATAAAAATAATATCATGATCGTACCTAGCTGGCTTGGGGGAACTTCTCAAGACTTCATATCTTCAGGTTACGTTGGTAGTGGTAAAATGGCAGATAGCGATAAATATTATATTATAATTATCGAAGCATTTGGTAGTGGTAATTCATCATCACCATCTAATAGTAAGACACAAGGAAATGAAAAATTTCCATATTTTTCTATCGAAGATATAGTTGACGCACAGTATAACTTGATTAACAAACATTTGGGTTTTAACCATGTAAATGCATTTCTGGGTATATCACTCGGTGCTTCACAAACTTATCATTGGATGACAAAATACCCAAAATTTATGGATCAAGCCATTATTATAACTGGAACACCCCAGCCATCGTCTTCAGATAAATTAAGTTATCGCCTAGCTATTGATGCAGTTGCAGGCCTTTTAAAACTAAATGATAATGGACTATCGGCCCGTAATTTTATTATCCGATTTGAAACACATATGGCGTGGACTAAAGAATGGTTTTCCCAAAATGTTAATACAGGGGACTATATTCTCTTTGAGCAGAAAAAACTTAATGAAACACGTTTGAATCCATATGATTATAAGGCACAAACAACGGCTTTATTAAACGGTGATATCTCTGAAATAGATAATGGAGATCTTAGTATAACTGCAAAACGGTTTAAAATCCCTTTCCTCACATTCTATCATGAAAGAGATGGCTATATTAACCCTAATCCATCAATCAAACTTTCAAAATTAAAGGGACAACCACTTGTTAAACTTGATGGCCACTGTGGTCACTACGCTCCCGATTGCGAAATAAATAGAATTACAAGAAGGATTCATAAATTTTTAAGTATTGAAACCAATAGGGGGTTAATCAATTCGTATTAGTTTTATATTTTGATCTACTCATACTATTTTGGACCATACTTGAGGGTAGCACTATATAAGTCCTGCAAGTGGGGATGAAGGGTCTGCATAAAGTTTTTTCTGCATTCTTCCACTCAAGTAAGCATCCCTGCCCGCCCTTACGGCATTTTTCATGGCTCTCGCCATTCTAATGGGGTCCTTGGCTTCAGCGATAGCAGTATTCATAAGGACTGCATCACAACCAAGTTCCATAGCCTGAGCCGCTTCTGATGCAGTGCCCACACCTGCATCAACAAGCACAGGAACTTTAGAGTTTTCAACTATAATACGAATACCGACTGGATTTTGTATACCAAGCCCTGAACCTATCGGTGCCCCAAGAGGCATAATGGCACAACATCCAATATCTTCTAATATTTTAGCTTGTATAGGATCATCATTACAGTAAACCATAACCTGAAAACCATCATTGACGAGGGTCTTTGCTGCCTCAACCGTTTCTGGCATATTAGGGTAAAGGGTTTTCTGATCGCCAAGTACTTCAAGCTTCACCAAGTTCCAGCCACCGGCTTCTCTTGCTAGACGAAGTGTACGTATGGCGTCCTCACCACTAAAACATCCTGCAGTATTGGGAAGGAATATATATTTTTTAGGATCAAGGTAATCGGCAAGCATCCGTTCCCCTGGCTTTGAGATATTAACACGTCGTACAGCAACCGTAACTATTTCTGCCCCTGAAGCCTCTACAGCCAACTTAGTTTCTTCAAAATCTTTATATTTACCCGTACCGATAATCAGACGAGAATTATATTCTTTTCCCGCAATAGTTAAAATATCCGTCATTTCTTAAGTTCCTTAACCCCCACCAATAAAGTGTATAATTTCAAGGTTATCCCCGTCAGTAATATTTATACATTCAAACATACTTCTTGGAACAATTTCATTGTTGTACTCAACCGCAACCTTACTTATTTCTATAGAAAAATTTAAAAGTAGCTCATTTAATTTTAAGCAGCTGTCTAAATGGTGTGTATCACCATTTATTGTCACATTAATCATCAATATTGCCTCTAATTTGATAATGGCTATGTTCAAATCGTAATTAAAGTATTATATACATACCTAACATGAATAAGTCAGTAGATAAATATGACAAAATCAATATTGGTAATTAACGGACCTAATTTAAATTTATTGGGTACACGCGAACCAGGTATATATGGTGAAGAAACTCTTAGTGATATTGAGCAAAGAATGGTTGATAAAGCTTCTCTGCTTGGTCTTTCTATTGATTTTAGGCAAACAAACCTTGAGGGTGAAATTGTAAATTGGATACAGGAAGCACAAAGTGGCTTTAGTGCCATCATTATAAATGCTGGTGCGCTCACACATACTTCTGTAGCAATTATGGACGCACTTCTAGCTGTCAATACACCCACAGTTGAGGTACACCTATCAAATATTTTTAAGCGCGAGGAATTTAGGCACCATTCATATATATCACCAGCAGCTATTGGTATGATCACAGGCTTTGGTGCAATCGGATACTTATTGGCTGTTGATGCCATTAATGATATTATATAAATTAGTTATATGCTTAAATATAAAAACGGGAATTATTAAAAGGAAATTTACCAATGGCAAAAATGCAAGTAGACACAAAGTTAATTCGTGAACTCGCTGATATGCTGAATGACACAGATCTATCTGAAATTAAAGTTGAAGATGGAGAGCTAAAAATCAAACTTTCACGTGGCAGCAATGCAGTCCATATGGCCCCAACCATGACTATCGAACCGGTTACAACTAAGGAACCCATAGCAGAAGAAACAAACAATGATCCATCGGATCATCCTGGAACTGTTTTTTCACCCATGGTTGGAACAATTTACACCTCTCCGGATCCAGAATCTGATACTTTTATTAAAATAGGAGATAATGTAACTGCTGGCCAAACTATTTTTATAGTAGAAGCTATGAAAGTTATGAACCAAATTCACGCCGTCAATGGCGGTACTGTTAAAGCTATATTAGTTGAAAATCAGCACCCAGTTGAGTATGGCGAAGCTCTTGTCATTATTGAATAACGGACTTTAACATGATTGAAAAAGTACTCATCGCCAACCGTGGTGAAATTGCGTTACGGATACATAGAGCCTGCCATGAAATGGGCATTAAAACAGTAGCAGTTCATTCAACAGCAGACGAAAGTGCCATGCATGTTCGGCTCGCCGATGAAAGCGTTTGTATTGGACCCCCATCATCTGTAGAAAGCTATTTGAATATACCTGCAATAATTTCTGCGGCTGAAATCACAGGAGCAGACGCAATTCATCCTGGGTATGGCTTTCTCTCTGAAAGTGCAAAGTTTGCAGAAATTATTGAAAAACATGGCATTGTATTTATAGGGCCAACTGCCGAACACATCACTTTGATGGGCGATAAAATTTCAGCTAAAGAAGCAGTTAAAAAAGTTGGAATTCCAGTTGTCCCTGGTTCTGAAGGTGAAGTAAGAGAGCTTAATGACGCTGCAAAAGTTGCTAAAAAAATTGGCTATCCTGTAATTGTTAAGGCAGCTTCAGGTGGTGGCGGCCGTGGAATGAAAGTTGTTCAAAGTGAAACTGAACTTGAAATAGCGGTAAGTTCTGCTAAACGGGAAGCTGCAGTTTCTTTTGGTGATGGCACTGTTTATCTGGAAAAATTTCTTACTACCCCGAGACATATTGAAGTTCAGGTACTTGCTGATACTCACGGTAATGTTGTTCATTTAGGTGAGCGAGATTGCTCTCTGCAACGTCGCCACCAAAAAGTGCTCGAAGAAAGTCCCTCACCAGCTCTTAACTCTACTGAACGTGATGCCATTGGCGAAGTTTGTCGTAAGGCTATACAAGCTATTGGCTACCGAGGGGCTGGAACGATCGAATTTCTCTATGAAAATGGTCAATTTTATTTCATAGAAATGAACACCCGACTTCAAGTAGAACATCCTGTCACTGAAATGATTACTGGCATTGACCTTGTTCGCGAACAAATTCGAATTGCCGATGGCTTACCTTTGCAATTCAAACAGGAAGATATTAAATTTTCTGGTCATGCAATTGAGTGCCGTATCAATGCCGAAGACCCATTTACGTTCATGCCATCACCAGGTCAGGTTAAAGATTACCATACGCCGGGAGGTCTTGATGTGAGGGTTGATAGCGGTCTTTATACTCGTTACAAAATACCACCACACTACGACAGTATGATTGCGAAATTGATTGTTCATGGTAAAACCCGGAATGAATGCTTAATGCGCCTTCGCCGCTCACTTGAAGAATATGTGATTGATGGCGTTAAGACCACAATCCCACTTCACCAAAAGTTAATTCGGGAAGAAGACTTTATTAACGGTGATTATAACATTCATTGGCTTGAAAAATATCTAGATAATCTGGTCAAAGAATAAGGCTTTACAAATGGAGCTGACTAAAGAACTCCTCTTAAGTGCATATACTCAGGGTATTTTTCCTATGGCAGAGAGTGCAAACTCTAAAGATCTATATTGGGTAGATCCAGAGGAGCGGGGTGTTCTGCCTCTTGACCAATTTCACGTGTCAAAAAAACTAGCAAAAAAAATAAAATCCAACCCATTTAAAATAATGATAAATACTGCCTTTCGGAGCGTCATACTTAAGTGCGCAGAACCTTCCAATAACTTTGATCGAAAAAATACGTGGATTAATAGTTTAATTATTGATCGCTACTGCGAACTTCATGAGCATGGCCATGCTCATTCTATTGAATGCTGGCAAGGGGAAAAATTAGTTGGTGGCCTTTATGGTGTAGCAATTAATGGTGCATTCTGCGGTGAAAGCATGTTTCATATTGTAACAGATGCTAGTAAAATTGCTCTTGTTTACCTAATAGCCCGTCTTAGAGTGGGTGGCTATTCACTGCTTGATACACAGTATGTTACTAATCATTTATCTCAATTTGGTGCTGTGGCGATATCTCGTAAAGACTATCGTGCTCGGCTTAATAATGCATTAAATAATAGTGGTGCAAATTTTCATTTAATGCCAGATAACGTTGAAGCATCCTTCATATTACAATCAATTACCCAGACATCGTAAACAGCATGTTCTAGCGATGATATAGCGGGAGTGGACGCGAACATCCATCCTGAAAAAACCTTACGAGGTTTTTCCATATGACCTCTGTCAGTTATTTCAAGGAAGGCAACAGACTCGGGTCTATCCTCTGGTGGATTAGTCCTACAAGTACGAACAGTAACCTCAAGTGTACCAAATTTTACTGTTTCATCACGAGCTATATTAAGTGTCTCAAGTTTTGCTGTAATTTTATTAAGTGCGCCGAGCTTCACTACAGGCACTTCTTGAGCTATAGATAAAGAACTCAAAGTCATAATACAGGAGAGAATAAGTATTTTACTAAGCATTTCTTTATTTGCCATCTCCGCTACTAACGAAAGAACTCAGAAGACCTAAAAGGTCAACTGCCCCTTGGGTTTCCATAATTTCATCACCACTTTGAAGGATCACATCACTACCCCCAGGATCAAGTACTAGATAATTACCCCCCAGAAGTCCTTCTGCGGTAATTTTAGCAAATGTATCTTCGGGAAGTTTAATACTCGAATCAATATTTATTTCTACAACAGCGCCGAAAGTTTCGGTATTTAGATAGTGATCAGTAATAACGCCGACTGTGATACCGCTAATCTTCACATCACCACCTACGGTAAGGCCATCAGTTTTATCAAATGTTGCAAAGTATGTTGAGCCACCAGCTGAGCTTGCCCCTGAGTTATTGAACGCAAAATATAAAAATCCAACCGTGACAAATAAAACCACAGCGCCTACTAGGGTCTCAACAAGGTTATTTCTCATAAGTGGCTCCTACTTACTATTCTATTTTCTTTATAAATTCAGGGGGTCCAGGCTTCATAGTCACCAGTAGTTTTTTTTCGCACTCCACTAGCGGAAAGCGCTCCACTTGGTGAATAGGCATTTATCGTACCAGTTTGGTTTGGAAGGTGTTCTTTCTCCCAAGTTTTAATATTACGTGGATTTTCCAAGGGCGTTTTATCAACAGTTTTGTGCAGCCAGGCGTGCCAATCAGCCTGGATAGAACTAGCTTCTATTTCTCCAGCAAATATAACCCAACGTTTTTTTCCATCTTTGGAGACGTAGTAACTATTTTTAAGGTTGTCATCCCCTACCCACACACCTTTAAAATGTGTATGAATTATAGTTCCTATTGTGCCTACATGCCACCAACCAAAAACTCTTCTAATCAATCTTATAAACATTTAACATCCATTAAACTTTAATTCATCAATACTATATACCTTATTCTATAACGTGCCTTAGGAAATAGAACAACCATTAATGCTGGACTGACAGGTTATAATTTATTTCGAAAAATTTATTTTTTCATAATTCAAAAAACAGAAAACATGGGCGACTACTCAAATAAGAACTTCGCCATTGTTCCTTTGATTTCAGTTTGTTTGATTGTTCCTTTGAACACCAAATCATCCGGTAGGCCAAACGAGTAGATAGGAACATTGATCCCAGTATGCACTTGATCTGAAGCGTTGTTTGTACCGTAATATATAGCCATCTCATTACCACCCTTTGTAACAAGAAGCTCATAGAGACCAGGAATATTTTCGCCCGTTCGCTTATAGTTTTCATAATATGGATGATGGATGTTCTGCGTTGATCCACCGTGATCTGCTGTTACAATAACAACCGTATTCTCGTGTATTTTTGCATATTCAATGGCCAGCTTCACAGTACGATCAAATTCAAGCATCGCCCCCATTGATCCACAAATATCAGAATCATGTGCCGCTTTATCAATCGAAGCGCCTTCAACCATGAGAAAAAACCCTTTTTCATTGTCTGTTGACAAATTATTGAGTGCCTTTTTCGTCATCATTTCAAGAGTAGGGATATCTTTGCTTGAGGGGTTAACAATACATTGCTGCGCCTTTGGAAAAATAACATTACCATCATCAGACAGTATTACCTTTTCTGCTACTTTGCCATCTTCAGCTTGCCATAACCTTGGAAGGTGATAATCAGAAAAAACACCTAACAAATTTTTACTATGGCCCATCCTAGTAAAGCCCTTTAAATCTTTTGCGACCTCATAATCACTTGAAATAGCGAACTCTTCTATTGTTATAGTATCCTTAATAGCTGATAATAACCTATGCCCACCTCCAAGTAAAACATCAACATCAAGTTCAAGCATTTGATCAATAATCGGCTTTTCCCCCGGCAAACAAGATAGGTCTCCCGCCTTCATACAATATCTATTATTCACGTGAGCTGCAAATGATGCAGGAGTGGCATCGGTGATAACTGCGGTAGTCACAAGTCCAACTTTAAAACCGTTTTCCTTCGCTTCTTCAACAATAGTTTTGATAGGTTCCCCATACTGCGCAGTGGTTGAAATCCGACGAACACTGGTTAATATTCCAGTAGCAAGGGCAGTACCCCCACTAGCACTGTCGCCAACAAAAGCTATTAAACTTGCATCATCATTACGCTTTGAAATAACTATGGCAGAAGCCTTTTCTCTTATGGTATCTACAAAAAGTCCAGGTCCGCTATCAAATTCATAGTTGCGTGTTGCGGCAATTTCAGCTTCGCCCATACCATCCCCAATAAGTAAAATGACATTTTTTGGTGCCGCCTGGGCAAAAACATTTATGGAAAAAATTCCAATTATTGAAATTATAAATTTGAGCATAAAAAACCCCAGTTATTAGATAAAATTAAAATATAATCTAAGAACAGGGGTTAAGATAGTTAAAATTTAAGTTACTTAGTTAAACAAAAATTCTTTCATAGCTCCATAAATTTCTGTTTGCTGAATAACTCCCATTAGATCCTCTGCATTATCCATACCATACGTATAAATAGGAACATTTACGCCGGTGTGAGATTGGTCATTAATGTTGTTAGTGCCATAATAAGCACCAAGTTCATGTCCGCCTTTAGTCAAAAGGAGCTGATACAGCCCTGGAATCAGGTCACGACGAATAGGTGAACCATCATAAGTTTCAGGTTTATAAATCACTTGTGTGGCCTGTCCATGGTCAGCAGTGACTATCACCGCTGTATCACCATGCTCTTTTGCAAACTCAACTGCAATTCTTATGGTGCGGTCAAAAGCGAGCATTTCACCAATGGTTCCACATGGCTTAGCTATGTGGGCCTGTTTATCAATTGACGCCCCCTCAATCATTAGGAAGAAACCCGCACCATCATTCTTAAGGTTCTCGAGTGCGAATTTTGACATCTCTTCTAATCGTGGCATTCCTTCGTGACTGGGATTTATTTCGCAAACAGCGGCTTCTGGAAATATAACAACCCTATTATCATCTACCTTAACTAAATCAGCGCCTTTACCGCCAGGCCCCACCCACTCTACAGGCATATGCCCATTTGAAAATACACCTAAGGTCTTAGTTCCCTGTTTAAGATCAAGAAAATTTTGTCTTTCAGTTACAATCGTATAACCAAGATTTTCAGCTTTTTTCTTAATGGTAGAGCCCTCTGCATCTGACGCTCTCAGCAGGTTATACCCCCCACCCAGCATCACATCAACATTGTGATCAAGCATCTGTTCAATAATCGGTGTATCGTTATGGGTATTGCATGCGCCTGAGCTTTGTATAAAACAATAACGGTTTTGTGCATGAGCAGCAAACGACGCTGGTGTCGCATCAGTAATTATTGATGTAGTGACGAGGCCAGTTTTAAAACCCCGCTCCTGCGCTTCTTCAAGAATAGTTTTATAGTGTGCACCGTCCTCTGCTCTTACTGCTACACGGCCGCTACTAGTTCGGTTACCAGTAGAAATAGTTGTACCTCCGCTGGCACTCTCGCCGGCAAATTCAATTTTACTAGGATCATCAATCATCAACTGCTTAACAATGACTGAGCCACTATTTTTCATAGTATCAATAAATAGTCCCTCATCACCGTTAAATTCATATGCACGTGTAAGCGCAATTTCTGCGTAGCCCATTCCATCACCGATTAAAAGAATGATATTCTTTGGCGATGAAACAGCAACAGAAGTAAAAGTTGCGAAAATTGAGAAGATTATAGTAATTAACCGAGACATATCATTTCCTTATTGTTTATAATAATAGTTAGATCAATTTTAATGAAATTAAACAAGTAAAAATGAAATAAAGTTTAATTAAATAAAAACAGAAAAACCCCGGACCGCAATTAAGCATCCGGGGTTTTTTGGTGAGCCCGACAGGGTTCGAACCTGTGACCTACTGATTAAAAGTCAGTTGCTCTACCAGCTGAGCTACGGGCCCTCATGAAGAGGTGAGCGGAACATAAGGCCAGTCACCTTATTGGTCAATAGTAATTTGTTACTTTTTGCAGAAAAATTTTAACTTAATTCTTCAATATCACCTAACGCGCGGGTCTTATGAAATATTTTCACAAAATTTGCCAATGATTTCCCTGCAATAGCATCTCTTAGGTTTCTCATTAAATCTTGATAATAGGTTAGGTTGTGCTCCGTCATCAGCATTGGACCTAATATTTCACCACTCCGAATAAGGTGAGCAATATAAGCGCGACTATAACTTTTACAGGCAGAGCAACTACAGCAACTATCAATTGGGCGAGGGTCATCAATATGCCGCGAATTTTTCATATTTATAGTGCCCCGACGTGTAAAGGCCTGACCAGTGCGACCAGAGCGCGAAGGTAGTACGCAGTCAAACATATCAATGCCGCGTTCAACCGCACCAACTATGTCATCTGGCTTACCTACCCCCATAAGATAACGGGGTTTATCCTTTGGCATCACAGGCACTGTATAATCAAGAACTTCAAACATAACACCCTGCCCCTCACCAACCGCAAGTCCACCTATTGCATAACCATTAAAGTCTATATCCTTAAGTGCTGCTATTGAATGATGGCGCAGTTTTTCGAATGCCCCACCCTGAACAATTCCAAATAGTGCATTTTGTTCTGCATGCTCTGAACCATTATGAAATGCATCATAAGAACGTTTAGCCCAACGCATTGAAAGAAGCATACTTTTCTCTGTTTGCTTTTCCGTTGCAGGATAGGGCGTACATTCATCAAAAGCCATGACAATGTTAGAGCCGAGAAGTCTCTGTATCTCCATACTACGTTCAGGGCTCAACATATGTTTACTACCGTCGATGTGGGATTGAAAACTCACACCATCCTCTGTTATTTTTCTTAGTTTTGACAGTGACATAACCTGAAAACCGCCAGAATCAGTAAGGATGGGCAGTTCCCAATTCATAAATTTATGAAGACCCCCAAGTTGCGCAATCCGTTCTGCCGTAGGACGAAGCATTAAATGATAGGTATTACCAAGAAGTATATCAGCGCCTGTTTCACGTATTGACTCAGGCTTCATAGCCTTGACAGTGGCAGCAGTACCTACCGGCATAAAGGCTGGCGTAAGAATATCTCCCCGTACTGTCTTGATTATACCGGTTCGAGCGTTTCCATCAGTTGCTTCAATTTCAATACTAAAAGTCATAAACCCTCCTCACGAAATAAAAGACTACTGTCCCCGTAAGAATAGAACCGATATGCATTTTTAATCGCGTGAGCGTATGCCGCTTTCATATTATCAAACCCCGCAAATGCACTTACTAACATGAATAATGTTGACTTTGGTAGATGAAAGTTAGTCATAAGAATATCAACAACACGAAATTTGTAGCCAGGAGTAATAAATATATTTGTCACACCCTTAAATTCAGTAACTTTACCATCCTTATCTGTGGCAGATTCTAAAAGTCGCAATGAAGTTGTACCAACTGCAATAACTTTATTACCGCGCAGATGCGTTTCATTAATTTTTTTTGCTACAACTTTGCTTAACTCACCATACTCTGAATGCATTTTATGCTCACTAGTATCATCCACCTTAACTGGCAAAAAAGTCCCCGCACCAACATGGAGAGTTATGTAAGCGCTCTCTAATCCCAAATCTAAAAGCTGTTCTTGCAATGTCTCTGTAAAATGAAGACCGGCAGTTGGTGCAGCCACAGCACCATCCCTTTTACTGTATACAGTTTGATAATCGACTTCATCACGTTCATCAATAGGTCTCTGTGATGCAATATACGGTGGAAGCGGCATAACGCCAGCTTCCTGAAGAGCTTTTTTAAGCTGCTGCCCACTATGATTAAATTGAATTGTAACCTCACCGGCATCTCCTTTATTAAGAACACACCCCTCAAGACCACCTTTAAATATTATCACATCAAGAGGTTTCAGTTTCTTGGCAGGTTTTGCAAATGCTTTCCAAAGTCCTCCGCCCATATTCATATGAAGCGTAAGCTCCATTTTAGCCTCGCGCCGTTTTCCGGTTAGGCGCGCAGGAATAACACGAGTATCATTAAAAACCAAAAGGTCACCTTTGTTAATAAACCAACTTAAGTCGAGTACCATCTGATCACGGCAGCTTTTACCATCAACAACAAGTAACTTAGCGCCGTCGCGAGATGCGGCAGGCCTAATGGCAATTAGTTCTTTAGGAAGCTTAAAATCAAATTGGTCAACTCTCATGGCTAGATTTATTCGTCAGCAGCAACTTGCATTTTTAGAATTTTATCTGGACTTCCATTCGTTGAAAAATCCATTCCTTCGCCACGCTTAAGTCCGTCTACGTGATCCATTCCATCAGTCACCTGACCCCAGACACTATACTGACCATCTAGGAACGATGCATCGCCCAAGCAGATAAAGAACTGGCTATCGCCACTATTTGGATCTTGCGAGCGCGCCATTGAACAGGCACCACGAAGATGAGGTTTGGCAGAAAATTCTGCTGTAATATTTTGGCCTGATCCTCCCATTCCTGTACCGTCAGGGTCACCACCTTGAGCCATGAAACCATCAATTACCCGGTGAAATGTGAGCCCATCGTAAAACCCACTTCTAGTAAGTTCTTTAATCCTGCCTACATGCCCGGGAGCAACCTCAGGCATTAATTCTATAATTACTCGACCTGCTTCAAGGTCAAGGTAAAGTGTATTTTCGATATCCATTTTTATTTCCTTATTTAATGACGTCTGCAGCAAGCTGCATTTTAATAATAATATCTGGATTTTTAAAATCCGGACCCTCACCAAGTTTAATTTTATCTACGTATCTCATACCTGATACAACTTCGCCCCAAATTGTATATTCACCATCAAGACCAGGCACATAAGCTGTCAGAATAAAAAATTGGCTGTCGGCAGCATTAATGTCGCCAGGCCGCGCCATTGATACCATTCCTTTATAATGTGAAAGTTCTGAAAACTCTGCATCAAGAAGTTCTCCAGTACCACCAGTTATTTCTCCTTTAGGCGCACCAACTTGTGCCATAAAACCCTCAATGACACGGTGAAAAATAGAGCCATCATAATAACCATCACGAGTTAATTTCTTAATTTTAGATACATGGTTTGGAGCTACGTCTGGAAACATCTTAATAACAACCCGTCCATAAATTAGATCAAGGTATAACGTGTTCTCCAGATCAAGGTCGTCCGCTTTTGAGGTTAAACTTACAGAAAAAAAAGCAACAACAAGTAAACCCAAAAATGCCTTTAGATATATATTCATAAAAAATCCTGATTAAATGATTATTTTTTTTTAAGTTTTTTTAAGACATCGTCACGGATACTACCCGTAACAAACTTATTTATTTCACCGTCATATATGGCAATTTCCTTAACAAGTCGAGAGGAAATTGCTTGAAGTGCCGGGTCAGCCATTAGAAAAACAGTTTCTATATCCGGATTGAGCTGATCATTCATTGCAGTCATTTGAAATTCATATTCAAAGTCAGATGCTGCCCGCAAACCACGAAAAATCATACTTGCACCAACCTTTTCTGCAAAATGCATAAGTAGACTTTCAAACGGTATTACTTCGATAGTTGCAGACTTAGCATCTGATATCATAGCCATTTCGCGGCAGGTCATATTTATCCGCTCAGTCAGCGTAAACATTGGAACCTTTGATGGAT
>CAJQRG010000031.1 GCA_905612225.1 Emcibacteraceae bacterium
TGGTATAGTAACATTGGCATTTTCTAGAAGAAGTTTTCCAGCAATGCGATAAGTTAATTCTGATATTTGTAACATGGGTCATGCTTTTAACAGGTCATTCAGAAAGATCAATGGGAAATAATTATTGATGTTTAGAAAAATACCACCTATAAGGCCCGCAAATAGTTAAGAAAAATAAGATTAAAGGATAAATCATGGCATTATTACAACGTACTTTTTCAATAATCAAACCAGATGCAACAAAACGTAACCTAACTGGCGCTATAATCAAAAAATTTGAAGACGGTGGACTTCGAGTGGTTGCATCAAAACGTGTTCGATTAAGTCGTGAAAAAGCTGAGGGTTTTTATGCAGTCCATTCCGAACGACCATTCTTTAATGAACTTGTTGAGTTCATGATTTCTGAACCGGTTGTAGTGCAAGTTCTTGAGGGGGAAAACGCTGTCTTACTCAATCGTGAAATAATGGGTGCTACTAATCCTGATGAGGCTGCAGAGGGTACAATTCGCAATGAATTTGCTCTGGATATAGGAGAAAATTCTGTCCATGGTTCTGATAGCTTGGAAAATGC
The DNA here is from genome assembly GCA_905612225.1 of Emcibacteraceae bacterium. Classification (GTDB taxonomy): domain Bacteria; phylum Pseudomonadota; class Alphaproteobacteria; order Sphingomonadales; family Emcibacteraceae; genus Pseudemcibacter. The sequence goes on from CAJQRG010000031.1 coordinate 572, forward strand.
AAATATAGAAATAAACTACTTTTTCAGCGAGGATGAAATTGTTGGCTAGGCTTTCTTGGCTTCTTTTTTATCAACGTATCAAGTATTAGACTTCAATAATTTCAATAATAATGATGCTTGCTTATTAATATGTATTTTAAAAGTCGTTTTGGGGTGGCCTCAAAACGATTTTTTTTATTAACACACTATATAATTGTTTTTTAATCCTTGCTTGTATCAAATAATCATGAATTATTTGATACAAAAAACCATTTTTCAAAGGGGAAGCGGGTTGATTAAGTTATAGGATTTATCATGCATTCATTAGCGTAGATAACGTTTTTCATCGTTACTTTGTTACCTACTACGCGGATGCGACCTTCAGCTACAAGTTTTAAAGCTTGCGGATAAATTATGTGTTCTTTTTTCAAGACTTTAGCTGCAAGACTATCTGGCGTATCGTCAGCATTAATGGCAATTACTGCCTGAGCGATGATAGGGCCATCATCTAGTTCAGGATTTACGAAATGGACAGTACAGCCAGTAAAAAGAGCCCCAGATTCAATGGCGCGTTCATGAGTGTGTAACCCTTTAAAACTTGGAAGTAATGACGGATGAATATTTAGAATTCTATTGCGCCAGAGATTTATAAAATTAGCACCAAGAATACGCATGAAACCAGCCAAGCAAACTAGTTTAATACCATTATCTTTTAGTACTTCATGCAACCTTTCCTCAAAAAGATCACGACTTTTAAAGTTGCGGTGATTAATAACTTTTGTAGGTATGTCAGCGGCCTTGGCTCGATTTAGACCTTCGGCGTGGGGATTATTTGAAATAACAAGAGTGATGCGGGCAGGGGAATTATGGTCCCCGCAAGAATTAATGAGTGACTGAAGGTTTGTACCAGTGCCAGATATGAGTACTGCAACATCAACCATATAATTACCCTAATGCGTTGATTTGGCTGTCCACGGAACTGGGTAACCCCAGCTTCCGGCACTTCCATTTACTATTGTTGATGGCTCGTCGCCAGATTTAGATCTAACTGTGCCAATATAATAGGCTATTTCACCATTTTGTTCAAAAATTTCCTTAGCCTTTTCTGCTTTATCGGCAGGTACAATCACTGCCATTCCTATGCCACAGTTAAAGGTCTTGGCCATCTCAAGGGGCGTTATGTTTCCTGTAGTTCGAAGCCAGTCAAATACTGGTGGAAGCTTCCAAAGGCTTGCATCAACATCAACCGTGACACCTGGTGGGAGAATGCGGGGAATATTTTCAACAAACCCACCACCAGTAATATGACTAAGACCCTTAATACAGTCAGCCTTTAGGGCGGCTAGGCAGCTTTTAACATATATTTTTGTTGGACAAAGAAGGGCTTCACCAAAAGTTTTTCCACTCTCAAATGAACAAGGAGCGCTATAATTAACTTTTGATACCTCTACTAATTTACGAACAAGTGAAAATCCATTTGAATGGATGCCGCTTGAAGCAAGTCCGAGCACAATATCACCTGCACATACAGTAGTTCCGTCAATAATTCGTGAACGTTCAACAGCGCCCACGCAGAAACCGGCGAGATCATAATCATCATCTGAGTACATTCCAGGCATTTCCGCCGTTTCACCACCAATAAGTGCAGTATTGGATTGTCGGCATCCTTCAGCAATACCTTCAATTATTGCTTTACCAGTATTAATTTTTAAATGTCCTGTGGCATAATAGTCTAGAAAAAATAGTGGCTCAGCTCCTTGAACGATAAGATCATTGACGCACATGGCTACTAAATCAATACCTACTGTGTCATGTTTTCCGCTTTCAATGGCAACTTTGAGTTTTGTACCTACTCCATCGGTTCCTGATACTAGGATAGGATCTTTAAAACCAGCTTTCTTTAAATCAAAAAGGGCACCAAAGCCTCCAAGACCATTATCAGAACCTAATCTTCGGGTAGAGGCTGCGATCGGTTTGATGGCTTCTACAAGTGCATTTCCAGCATCGATATCAACACCAGCATCTTTATAACTATATGATTTATCTCTCACTCGTAAATACCTTCATGTGTGTCTGCTAATACAAACAGATATAATGTGACTTAATCAAAAATGCTATAGAAATATCTTTAAAAAATTGAATTCTGCCGTTGCAAAGTTCTGGTAAGATAAGATATTTATACTATCTGCCACAGTCATGACATGATAGATTACTAAAATGTTCTGTAGAAAATAACTGAAAAGTATATAAATTTGAAAATTAAACCAACTATATCAAGAACTTATTTTTGTCAGTTAATTCTATTGATTAGTATTTTATTGTGTTCGAGCGACCGATCTTTTGCAAAAATTGATTTGGAAAGCATGAACCGCGAAGCGACGATTTATACCCTTTATAATATTGAGGTTGATGAAACATCCAGAAATGTGGCATCTGCGAGAGACCGCGCTCTTCGTACTGGACAGAGAATTGCGTTAGAGCAACTATTTCGCAGGATAATATTAAAGAAAGATCGAGAGAAACTTCCAGTTTTTGCAGATAATGAGGTTGTTGAATTTATTAGTGGTTTTGAAATAAATGATGAAAAACGCTCTAGTGTTCGTTATATTGCATCTTTGGTTGTTCATTTTAATAGAACTAAAATTAATGATGTGCTTAGTTTTTATAAAATTCCTTTTGCGGAAACTCTTGGTACAGCAGTAAGCGTTCTTCCAGTGCTCGAAAAAGGTGGAGCTATCTTGCTTTGGGAAAAAAATAATGGTTGGCTAAATGCTTGGCATCAGCATGATGTAATTAATAACCTTGTTCCAATTAGTACGCCCTTAGCAACTTTAAAAAATAAATTTTATATAAGCGCGCTCCAAGCCCGCGCTTATAACAAAAATCGTGTAGAGACTTTTATTAGCGAGAACAGACTTAACGATTTAATAATTGCATATGCTGTTATTGGAAAAAATCTGTCGGCTGGCAAGTTAACGCTCGACATTGAGTTAAAGCGAAATAGTTTGAAAAATAAAGGTGACAGCGTAGCGCTCTTAAATGTTTCAGTTCCCTATCTTGATGAAAAGGGCAACTTAAATTACACAGCCCTTTTTAAAGCTGGGGTTGATGTTACAACCGACTGGGTCGATGATAGCTGGAAATCAAAAGTTTTAGTTAGTTATGGTTCAGCTTCTACTATTTTAGTGAGGGGGAAATTGCTAGCTGTAGATGACTGGTTATTCATGCAGAAGCAACTTGCAAAAGTTAACCTTGTAAGAAAGGTTAGTTTGGAGCAAATTTCTACTCATTCGGTAGATCTTAAAATTGAATTTGCTGGCGATCCCAGGCAATTAGCTCTTTCTGTTGAGCAACAAGGGTTAAGCCTAGAGCCAACTGAGAGTGATAAAAAATGGATTATCTCGCTTGGCAAGCGTTTTGGTGGCAAGGTTAACGCTAATGAGCATTGATAACCTAAAAACTTCTGAACAATATTTATTAAACTGGCCGACCAACGAAAAATTTGCTCATGCCAATTTTCTTTCGTCCTTATCAAACGAAAAGGCAGTTAAACTAATTGATCAATGGCCTAATTGGCATCGTGGAAATGAAAATTTTTATGCACTAATTATCTATGGGCCAACCGGATGTGGTAAAACTCATCTTTCTTGCGTATGGGGGGATATATCGAAAGCACGTAAAATAAGTTTGAAGCAGCTTGTCGCACATGAATTCCTTGAAAGTAAAAACTTAGTATTTATTCTCGATGATATTGATCATTACATTGTTGACCCTGTTATTCAGGAAGCTTTTTTGCACCTTTACAATTGGACAAGGGAACAAGGTGGCTACTTGCTTTTAACCGCAACAAAGAGACCAAAAGAATGGGGTGTTTCTCTTAAGGACCTCTCATCGCGATTACTATCTTTTGAAACGGTTCAAATAAAAGCACCAGATGATTATCTTTTGCGTGCTGTGATCATTAAGCAATTTTATGATCTTCAAATTATTCTAAGTGATGATGTTTTGAGTTATATGGTGCCTCGTATAGAAAGAACGTTTAATGGAATAAGAGAACTAGTTAAGAATATAGACAGGTTATCACGTATTGAAAAAAAGAAAATTTCTATCGGTTTGGTTAGAGAAGTGCTAAATTTAGATAACAAAGGTTACTAATTTGATTTCAAATTCTAAGGAAAAAAACAAAACGTTTAATAGATTAATTAACCGTGAGTTGTCATGGCTTTCGTTCAATATGCGCGTAATGGAGCAGTCATCAAATAAAACTTATCCACTTCTTGAGCGTCTTCGTTTTTTATCTATTTCGGGGAGTAACCTTGATGAATTTTATATGGTGCGAGTTGCAGGTCTCAGAGCCCTCATGTTGGCTAAGACAAAAATTAAAAGTGATGACGGACTTACACCGCTGGAACAGCTTAAAAAGATTAAAAAATTAACTGATAATCTTGTTAAAAATCAGCAAAATGAATGTCGTTCAATTCTAACAGAACTTAATAAAAAAAATCTTAACCTGGTTGATATAGGTGACCTTGATGATGAAGAAAAGAAATGGCTTCAAAAATATTTTTTAGAAAATGTTTTTCCTATATTAACTCCATTCGCTATCGATTTAGAGCATCCATTTCCATTTATTCCTAATTTAGGTTTCTCGCTTATGATTGAATTAAAGCGAAACTCCGATGATGAAATTTTGCTTGTACTTCTGCCGGTTCCCTCAAAAACAAAACGTTTTATAAGGTTGCCAGATAAAAAAAGGAATATTCGCTTTATATCACTTGAGAATATTATCAGTCTTTTTATTAAACTTATTTTTCCAAACTATCATCTTGTTGGTGAAGGAGTGTTTAGGATTATTCGTGATAGTGATCTTGAGGTGGAAGAAAAGGCAGAAGATCTTGTTATTGTGTTTGAAAGTGCACTTAAAAAACGTCGTCGTGGTGATGTAGTTCGACTTGAAATTAATAAAGCTATGCCAAGAAATCTAAGTATAATTATTCGTGAAGAACTTAATGTGCTTAAAAATGAAGTAATTAGTATTGATGGTATCCTTGGGCTTTCAGAATTAGATTATTTAATTGTCGACGATCGGGCTGATTTAATATTCAAGCCATTTATTCCTCGTTTTCCAAACCGGATTAATAAATTTGATGGAGATATATTTGCAGCTATCAATCAAAAAGATTTTGTCGTTCACCATCCATTTGAAACTTTCGATGTAGTGGTTAGTTTTCTAGAGCAGGCTGCGTCAGATGAAGCTGTGGTTGCTATTAAACAAACCCTCTATCGAACTGGTGATAATAGTCCGATAGTTAAGGCACTAATTAAAGCGGCTGTGGCAGGGAAATCTGTTACAGCTTTAATTGAATTAAAGGCACGCTTTGATGAAGCTCAAAATATAAAATGGGCACAGGATATGGAGCGGGCAGGAGTTAAAGTTGTTTTTGGGTTTCTTAAGCTTAAGACTCATGTGAAAATTTCTGTTGTTGTACGCCAAGAAAAATTAAAACTAAAATCATACGTTCATTTTGGTACTGGTAACTATCATCCACAGACTGCCAAGGTATATACGGACATTTCCTTTTTTACTGACAATAAAGCGTTAGGGCGTGATGCGGTGCAAATTTTTAATTATCTAACAGCAGATAGTGTACCTAATGAATTAGAAAAAGCAAAAATATCACCTTTTGAAATTCGTTCAACATTAATGGAATTAATTGATCAGGAAATTAGGTTTGCTAAAGAGGGAAGGCCTGCAAATATTTGGGTGAAACTCAATTCATTGGTTGATAGTATCATTATTGAAAAGCTTTATGAGGCCTCGCAGGCTGGTGTTTCAATTGATATGGTTATCAGAGGAATTTGTTGCTTGAGACCGGGAGTGAAGGGACTTTCAGAAAATATTAGAGTAAAAAGCATCATAGGTCGATTTTTAGAACATTCACGCATTGTTTGCTTTGGTAATGGTAAGTTATTACCTTCAGGGGAGGCTAAAGTATTTATTTCTTCTGCGGATTGGATGCCAAGAAATTTTGATCGTAGAGTTGAAATACTTGTGCCCTTAGAAAATCCAACAGTTCATTCGCAGGTACTTGACCAGATTATGGAAACAAATATTAAAGATACGACACATAGTTGGTCTCTTGGGCTTGAGGATAAGTATATAAACTATGAAGTTAAAAG
>CAJQRG010000032.1 GCA_905612225.1 Emcibacteraceae bacterium
ATAGATAAGCGGTTTGGTGTAAGTTTCAAGAAATCATTTTTGGCAAATAAGGCAGGAAAAATGAAAAAAATTGGCGGTTTCGCTGGAATATTATTAGTTTTATTGGTCGGCAGCGCTTTGGTAGTGCCGAGCTTTATTAATTGGAATGAATATAAAACAGAAATTGAAACTACTGCTTCAAACCTGAGTAATCGAGAGGTTTCTATCAGCGGTGATTTGTTCCTATCTATTTTACCATCACCTTCCTTTTCTGCTGAGGACGTAAGCGTTTCAAATATAGAAGGTGGGCGGGCTACTAATATTATCTCTCTAAAATCTGTTGATGTTAATGTGGCCTTTTTGCCGTTGTTACGTGGCGAAATACAAGTAAAAAAATTCATACTAGTTGAACCTATTGTTGCATTAGAAATAGATCAGAGTGGCATTAGAAATTGGAGTTTTGGTGCGCAAGACGGTACTCAGGAAAAAGAAAGCAGTTACACAGATCTTAGCTTTGAAAAATTTCAAATAGAAAATGGACAATTGAGTTATCAAGACTTTTCTAAAAAAGACGAAGAAATTCTTAGTTCTATTAATGCATCTGTTGTTATGGATAGCTTGAAAGGACCTTTCAAAATTAGTGGGAACGCTAGGTATAAAAATTTGCCAATTTCAACAGAATTAATGATTGGAACAGTTCGAGAAGAAAGAAAAATACCAATTAGTCTTGCTCTCGGGATTCTTGATAATGATGTTCGTATTAAATTTAATGGAGGTTTTCTTCCTGACGCCTTTGCTACTCAAGCTGATGGAAAATTTACCCTTGAAGCAAATGATATAGGTGATTTATTCAGAACTATTATTCTAGTTGACCCTGAAAATAAAAGTCGAAATAAACAAAGCTATAATCAACCTCTATCGCTTGAAAGTACCGTTGCTTACGGCGGTAACGCGATTAATATTTCAACTGTTGAGTTTGAAATGGGTGAGAGCCGTGGCTCGGGAAATATGACTGCCACCTTCGGAGAACGTGTTAGATTTGATGGAAGGCTATCAGTAAATAGTTTTAATTTGGATAGTTTTCTTCCTGTACTTCAGAGTACCGAAGGAGTTGATCTTACCAGCAAAAATAAACATAATTTTGATTATTCATTTATGGAGCAACTTGAAGGAAACTTTAAGTTTAATCTTGGAGCGTTGAAATATAATAATAAAATAGCCAGCCAGCTTGAGTTAGACCTAACAACATTAAACGGTATAGTTGATTTTACAAATATACGTCTTAATATGCCTGGTGGTTCGATATTTGGGATGAATGGCACTTTTAGCGCTGTTGAAAATAAACCCTTACTTGAGGGTAATACAACATTTAATTCTGGTAACTTTAGAGCTTTTCTTGATTGGCTTAAGGTCGATGCTTCTGATATTCCAGTAGGTAGGTTAACAAGACTATCATATCAAGGCGCTGTGAGGGCATCTTCAGATTTACTCCAATTATATGGTATGAAAGGAAACCTGGATACCTTTCAGTTTTCTGGAGGGATTTCCTATGCTATTCAAAATAGAACCTCAATGGGGCTTGACGTTCAGGTGGAAAAACTGAACCTAGATAATTACTTTTTACCCCGACCCAACAAAGAACTAAACTTCAACCAGTCCATTTCGATACTAGCAGACTTTGATGCTAACTATAAAATCGATCTAATTGACTTAACATCAGGCGGTATCACAATTAAGAAGGTCGCTGTTAGCGGTGAGCTTTTGGGGGGTACCTTAAACGCAAAAAATATTAATATAGAAAATTATGCAGGTTTTGATCTTAATGGTTCTCTGATAGGTAATAAGCTTGGTAGTAACCCATATTTTGAAACCTATTTTAGCACTGCGGCGTCCTCACTTGTGCCATTGCAACGGGCGTTTAGGTTCAAATTACCATACGATATAGCTGAAGTTGGTGCTGTATCTGTAAACGCTAGAATAACAGGTAACTCTAAAAAAATGGATTTGGATTTAAAATCAACAATTGGTGATAGTAAGGCTGACTTTAAGGGAGAGATTAGAGGTGAAGCACTAAAAGAACTGCCAGCGATTGGGAGTGCGGACCTCACAATTATAGCTTCTAATTCAAGTCTCGCGAGTTTAATAGATCAGTTTGATTTACCCCTACTAAAAGCAGCTGCTGGATATGACAGGCCGGTTGCTTTGACAGCAAGACTTAAAGGGACGAAAAATCAATTAGATATTGATAGCATTCTCGATGTTGCTGGGGCTAATATTTTACTTAAGGGACACACAAATTTAGATCAAAGTGTAATCCAAAACTACGATTTGGCGGTTGATATTCAAGGACCTAATATTAATAATTTTATTAATGGGTTTGGGGGTAACTTTTCACATTTAAATGAAGAAATTGGCGCACTGGCACTCAGCATGAAGGCATCTGGAAATATGGTTAATATCTCCTTTGAAAATATTATTGGAATGGCAGGGCCAACTAAATTTAGTGGTGCAGGAGAACTGATTGGACTTGGAGAAAGCCTTAAACATGATCAAAAAAGAACATTTGACTTTACTCTTATGGTTGAAGAGGTTCCCTTGGCTGACTTTATGGCTTCACCAACCGACCTTCTTAAAGAACAAAAATGGGGTAATTGGAGTAAGGTTCCAATAGATCTGGCGGTACTCAATGAATATGATGGTCGAATTAATTTAGTGGCCGATAGCATTAGTTACAACAATTACGACTTTGAAAAATCATATTTAGAGATTGTGCTTAGTGGCGGCAATCTGAAGGTCAATAACTTTACCGGACAATTATTTGGAGGTGATGTTACGATTATTGGAAGTTATAGCAGCTTGGGTGATCTTAATATAGATATGTCACTCAAGAATGCCAAAATTATTGATACGATGAATGCTTTTGCTGGAATAAAACCTATCACTGGGTACTTTGATATAAAACAAAAAATAATGGGTAAGGGCAATGATCAGGAAACTATTATTTCTTCGCTGAGTGGAACTGGAGAATTAATTACATCTCTTGGAAATATAAATGGAATAAATATTCCAGAACTAAGTAAAGGTATAGATACTTTAGATAAAAAGAATGATATCCTTAGTTTACTCAATAATTCATTGTCTGACGGACAGACAGGCTATGATGGAGCCACAACCAACTATACTATTAAAAATGGAATTATTCAATTTGTGCCGTTTAATATTAATATGCGCGGGGGGCTAAGTGATATTAATCTGAATATTAATCTTGCTCAATGGAATGTGGATTTAGCCGGAGATATATCTCTTAGTGAACATCCAGGTTCACCATCGATAGATTTTAAGATTTTTGGTGCTCTTGATAATCCAAAAACAACTTATGATACAAAAAAATTACAGTTTTTTATGGATCAGAAGATAGCTGCTAGTTTACTTCAGAATATGATTGAAGGTAATGGTGGGGTTGGAGATTTGTTTGGTGAAAATATTAGTCCAGCAGTGAGTGTTCCACAATTAAGCGATAAACCAAATGAAAAAACTAAAAGCATACCAGTAACCAATGAGAATAAAATAATTAGTGATCCACTTGAGGGTTCGATCAATTTGCAGTCCAATCCTTCCAATACATCGAAGTTAGAAAATAAAATAGATCCTGTGAAAGAAAAGAATCCTGAAACTCTTGAGGAGCTCGGTGTCAAGCTTCTAGAGCGGTTTCTCCAGTAGTGTTTACCAGCCAGGAATTAGTTTTTTATTCTTTTTAAAATATAGATCCGAATTGCACTACTGAGGTTAGTCGTGCGTACTTCGTCAATTTCTGTAATGAGTTCTTTTAAGCTTTTGCCATCTAAATTAGCAATTATTTTTAGCTGTGACCAAAAAATATTTTCTAGTGTAATGCTGGTTTGATGACCTGCGATGACCACGGAATGTTTTTTGAGTATTTCGTCGTCTGAGGCCATGTTTAACTTAATTTAATCTTAAAGAAATCATTACCCTTATCATCTACAATAATAAAAGCTGGAAAATCCTTAACATCAATTTTCCAAACAGCTTCCATACCGAAATCCTCAAAATCAAGCACTTCAACTTTAGTTATATTATTTGTAGCAAGGATGGCTGCGGGGCCACCAATAGAACCAAGGTAAAATCCTCCAAATTTTTTACAAGAATCGGTAACCTGATTACTGCGATTACCTTTAGCGAGCATTACCAAGCTGCCGCCCGCTCCCTGAAAGGTTTCGACGTAACTATCCATACGACCCGCTGTAGTGGGACCAAAGGAGCCAGAGGCATATCCCTCTGGTGTTTTAGCCGGCCCAGCATAATATACGATGTAGTCTTTTAGATAATTGGGCATTGGCTCGCCATCTTCAAGTTTTTTAAGGATAGTGGCATGTGCAAGGTCTCGAGCGACGACTATGGTACCTGTGAGTGATAACCTTGTGCGCACAGGGTGTTTGCTAAGTTCAGCGCGAACTTTATCCATTGGTCTGTTAAGGTTAATTTTTATCACATCACTGCTTAAGGTATCTTTTTCAGTATCGGGCATAAAGCGAGCCGGGTCACGCTCAAGTTGTTCTATAAAAATACCGTCCTTGGTAATTTTACCTTTAGCCTGTCTATCAGCTGAACATGATACGCCGATACCTATCGGCACGGATGCCCCATGTCGGGGCATTCGGATAACCCTAACGTCATGGCAGAAATATTTACCCCCAAATTGGGCTCCTATATCAAAGGCTTGGGTCATTTTAAGAATTTTTTCTTCCATCTCTGGGCACCGTATTGCTTGGCCAAAATCACTCCCTTCGGTGGGAAGGTCATCTAGATAATGGGTGCTTGCCATTTTCACAGTTTTAAGATTTTGTTCCGCACTAAGGCCGCCGATGACAACTGCAAGGTGGTAAGGTGGACACGCAGAGGTTCCAAGTGTTCGTATTTTTTCATCAAGAAATTCTGATAGCTTATCTTCACGCAAGATCGCAGGATTTTGTTGGTATAGGAATGTCTTGTTAGCACTACCACCACCCTTGGCGATAAAAAGAAAATGATATTCATTGCCTTCAGTAGCGTAAATATCAACTTGTGCAGGCCCGTTTGTTTTAGTGTTTGTTTCTTCAAATAAGCTTTTTGGTGCTAACTGAGAGTACCGAAGATTATTTTGTGTAAAAGTATCAATAACGCCTTGGTTAAGTATTTCATTGTCGTCGCCATCGGTCCAGACGAACTGTCCTTTTTTGCCCATAATGATACCGGTCCCAGTATCTTGACAGCTCGGAAGCACCATACCAGCTGCAATATTAGCATTTTTAAAAAGTTCTCTGGCAACAAAACGGTCATTATCTGATGCTTCTGGATCATCAAGTATTTTAGCAAGTTTCTCATAATGTGATGTACGTAATAAATGGGAAATATCTCGCATAGCTTCGACCGTTAATAGGCGAAGGCCTTCACGTTCTATCTTTAAAATTTCTTGTCCATCAACAGTTATGGTGGAAACATAGTCTGATGTAACTTTTCTGTACTGAGTATCGCTCTCTCCTTGAGCATACATATCCGTATATTTTGGGAATTTCATTAATATGGTTCCAGAGAATTAGAGTATTATTATTTTTTACGAAAGGCATCCAGAGTAACAATATTATCTTTTTTAGGGTTGTCTCTTACAACGCTATCTTGGACTTTCTGTGTAGTATTTTCTCCCGTGACTTCAGTCTCGGCAAGTTCAATGGTCGTTTCAAGGTCAGAATTAAAATGAAGCCCGAAATCAACACTGGGGTCAAAGAAACCAAGTAATGCTTCAAAAGGTACAGAAAGGTGCTCCTTATTACGATTGAAACTTAATGATATTTCAAAATGTTCATCATCAATCAATAAATCCCAGAATTGGTTTTGCATGACAATAGTCATGTCCTCTTCATACCTTTCCCTTAAATAAGGTGGTATTTTTACATCAGGGTGAGTGGTTTGAAATGTTATATAGAAATGATGTTCTCCAGGGAGGCCATTTTTTTTTGTATCTTTGAGGATATCACGCACCACACCGATTAAAGCAGTCTGAACCATTTCATCATAATTTATAATACCATCGGACATTTTTATTATTACTTTTTTTAATTAACACGACTCTTATAAGAATAAATTATAGCTGCAACTTGCTTAGGGGGCGAGTCATTTTGCAAACAATTCAAACCATTAAATTAGGTGAGAAGTGGTAGGCTTCTGTTGCTAGGTGCCTACCGGACCCCGCGTAACTAACCTACTAGGCAGCTACAGCAAATGCTTCATTATCGTTTGCATTTACAAGTTTTGACCCGTTACAGAGGTGTCATACTGAGCAAAAGGTATATCTTTATTGCGCACGTCGATCCTATTTCGCCCCCATAAAAGTCTAAATATCAGTGACTTAATGTAATGGTGGAGGCGCCGGGTACCGCCCCCGGGTCCGATACGTTTATTCCATATATCAGTTTATTGCCGTAGTCGGTTACCCGACTCGTTATGTATAAGCTTTAATGCTTAAGATTTAAATAGATTTGAGTAAAATAATGTGCAAAATACATATAATTGATTAAAATATGAGAATGGATGCACATGAAACAATATCTCGATCTCGCACGTCGGATCCTTGATGAAGGAACAACTAAAAGTGACCGTACTGGTACAGGTACTAAAAGTATTTTTGGCCACCAGATGAGATTTAATCTGTCCGAAGGCTTTCCAATGTTAACAACAAAAAAACTTCATTTAAAGTCAATCGTCCATGAACTCCTTTGGTTTGTTGCTGGGGATACTAACATCAAATACCTACAAGATAATGGGGTTCGTATTTGGGATGATTGGGCAGATAAAAATGGAGACCTTGGACCAGTTTATGGACATCAGTGGCGTTCTTGGCCAACCCCAAACGGTGATACGGTTGATCAAATTAAAAATATTATTCATATGATTAAAAATAACCCCGATAGCAGGCGTTTGATCGTAAGTGCTTGGAATGTTGCAGATGTTGACCACATGGCTCTGCCGCCTTGTCATTGTCTGTTCCAGTTTTATGTTGCTGAAGGTAAACTTAGTTGTCAGCTTTATCAAAGAAGTGCCGATGTATTTCTCGGCGTCCCCTTTAATATTGCTTCCTACGCCCTTCTTAATATGATGATTGCTCAAGTTTGTGGATTGGAGGTAGGAGATTTTATACATACTTTTGGTGACGCACACCTTTATTTAAATCACATGGAACAGATCGATTTACAACTTAGTCGAGATTTAATGGTATTACCTACTATGAAAATAAATCCAGATGTAAAAAGTATTTTTGATTTTAAATTCGAAGATTTTGAATTGAATAATTATGAGGCCCATCCCCACATTAAAGGCATGGTAGCTGTCTGATGATTAAGGTATCCATTATTGTTGCAGCTGCTGAAAATGGTATTATTGGTAAAGACAATGATATGCCTTGGAGAATATCATCAGACCTTCAGTATTTCAAAAAAGTTACCATGAATAAACCGGTAATCATGGGCAGAAAAACATTTGAAAGTATAGGAAAGCCATTGCCTGGCCGTGTTAACATTGTTATTACTCGAGATATAAGCTTTGTAGCTGAGGGGGTAATTATTGCTAACAATATAGATTCGGCTCTTAAGGTGGCAAAAGATACGGCTAAGGCCAAAGAGGTTAATGAAGTGATGGTGATTGGTGGTGCCCAAATTTATCAACTTTTTCTACCTATAGTAAACCGACTTTATCTAACTCGAATACATGGAAGTATTATTGGTGACACCAGTTTTCCAGATCTAGATTCAAAAGAATGGATTGAAAATTTTTGCGAGGACCATCAGGCCGGAAACAAAGACAGCCATGATTATAGTTTTACTATATTGGATCGTGTTTAGCTCTCGAACGTAAAAAATCATTGTAAATAGGCTGAATTCTTAATTTTTAAAAATTGTAAAGCGGCAAAAATATCTTTTAGTAGGCTGCTCATTGCCATATTTATGATTTTGACCTAACTTCATATTTAAACCTATTTAAATCTTGTATAGTTAATTGGCTGATCTTTATCAAGAAACCGGACCGTTTCTGGCATTGGATACTTAAGACCAGTAGCACAGTTAAAAAGGATAACTTTATCGTTTTTACTAATACTGCCACTTTCAAGTGCCATTTCCCAGGCAGCGAACGTAGCAGCACCTTCCGGACATAAAAGAATACCATCCTGTTTAGCAACACGATTGCGACAGTCAAAAATATGATCTTCTTTCACAGAAATAGCAAAACCATTGCTTTCACGCACTGCACGCAGGATTAGAAAATCACCGACGGCGATAGGAACGCGAATACCCCATGCATGGGTGTATGCTTCTTTCCAAAGTGGGGCATGTTCTTCGCCTTCATCGTATGCCCTGACAATTGGGGCACAACCCTCTGCCTGAACGGCAATCATCTTAGGTCGCTTACTTCCTATCCAACCAATTTTTTCAAGTTCATCAAACGCTTTCCACATTCCGATGAGGCCGGTTCCTCCACCTGTTGGATAAAAAATAACATCTGGCATCTCCCAACCAAGCTGCTCAGCAAGCTCAAGGCCCATAGTTTTTTTACCTTCGATCCTATATGGTTCTTTAAGGGTTGATATGTCAGCCCAGCCCATTTCTTCCTTACCCTCTAAAACAATTTTACCACAATCATTGATCAGCCCGTTCACTGTATAAGTATCACCACCCTGAAGTTCAATTTCGCGAATGTTTACGATTGGGGTGTCATCTGGGCATAGTATAGTTGTCTTAAGTCCTGCATAAGTAGCATAAGCAGCAAGCGCCGCACCAGCATTGCCGTTGGTCGGCATTGCCAGATGATTTTGTCCCAGTTCTTTTGCCATCGCAACCGCGAGGGCTAGACCTCTTGCTTTGAATGATCCGGTTGGCAAGCGTCCTTCGTCCTTCACCAGCACATCACATCCATCTGGAACAGAAGCCTTAAGTGGCATGATCGGTGTCATAACTTCTCCAAGACTAACCATTGCATCAGCAGTATTGACTGGAAGAAATTCTCGATATTTCCAAAAACCGCCCGGGCGGGCTTCTATTTCTTCGCGGGTAACGCTATTTTTTATAGCTTCGAGATCATAACGTACGAGAAGTGGTCTTCCGGCCTCGGAAAGTCCGTGAATTTCTCCAGCCTTATAATCATCTCTGCCCGTAATTGAACATTCTAAATTAGTTACAAAAGATTTTTTTTCTTCATAGAGCTTTTTGGTAAGTTTATATTCAACGTCGCCGGTCATAGCTTATCCTTATAGGTGATCTAAACTGCGCACTGCGCCTTTATCAGCTGATGTTGCCATCAAGCCATAAGCTTTGAGTGCTTTTGAAATTATGCGTGTCCGAATTTCTTTGGGTTGCCATGATGAAGGTCCGCGGGCGACCATCGCTTCGCGTCTTTTTTTAAGTTCCCCGTCGCTTATATCTACACGTATGATGCGTTTTGGAATATCAACTTCAATTATATCACCATTTTTAATGAGGGCAATTGCCCCTCCGGATGCTGCTTCCGGTGAGACATGACCAATAGATAGTCCAGATGTGCCACCGGAAAATCGACCATCAGTAATTAAGGCACAGGAGGTTCCCAGTCCCATTGATTTAAGATACGACGTTGGATAGAGCATTTCTTGCATTCCTGGTCCACCACGAGGTCCCTCATAACGAATAACTACAGCCTCACCAGCTTTAACCTCGCCCGATGTGATGCCTTCAACGGCACTATCTTGACTTTCGTATATGCGAGCAGGACCCTTGAAGGTGAAGTTTTCTTTCGCAACACCGGCAGATTTAACAATGCAACCATCAAGAGCAATATTTCCTGATAATACTGCAAGGCCACCATCCTGTGAATAAGCATTTTTAATAGAACGTATACAGCCTTCTTCCCTGTCTAGATCTAAGGCATCATAGCGTTTACTTTGTGAAAATGCTTCTGTTGTGCGAACACCACCAGGGGCGGCCTTGTAAAACTTTATAACATCCTCTGGTGGATGACGGTTTATGTCGAAGTAATCAATGACTTCACCAATGGTCCTCCGTTGAACTGTTGGACAATTTTGGTGGATAAAGCCGCCTTTTTCAAGTTCGCCAAGTATAGCTATAACTCCACCAGCACGGTGGACATCCTCCATATGAAAATCTTCAGAAGCAGGCGCCAATTTACATATATTAGGAACTTTTTTAGAAAGTCTGTCAATGTCCTTCATAGTGAAGTCACACTCAGCCTCATGGGCCGCAGCTAGCAAATGTAAGACTGTATTTGTGGAGCCACCCATAGCAATGTCAAGGGTCATTGCATTTTCAAAAGCTTTAAAGGAGGCTACATTCCGAGGAAGAACGGTTTCGTCATCTTCATGATAATATGATTTTGTAATATTCATTATAGTCTTAGCTGCACCTAAGAATAGATCTTTACGGTCACTGTGTGTAGCAAGGGCCGATCCATTGCCAGGAAGTGCAAGGCCAAGAGCTTCTGTGAGGCAATTCATACTGTTAGCTGTAAACATACCAGAACATGATCCGCAGGTTGGACAAGCTGCTTCCTCAATTTCTTTAACAGTTGCATCATCTATATTGGGGTCGACGCCCACAACGATAGCATCTACCAGATCTAAGCCATGATTTACGCTGTCTGTTCGTCCGGCTTCCATCGGGCCGCCGGATACAAAAACTGTTGGAATATTCAAACGCAAGCTTGCGGAGAGCATTCCTGGAGTAATTTTGTCACAGTTAGAAATGCAAACCATGGCGTCTGCGCAATGGGCATTAATCATATACTCAACGCTATCAGTAATTATTTCTCGGCTTGGCAGGCTGTAAAGCATACCGTCATGGCCCATAGCAATACCGTCATCAACGGCGATTGTGTTAAATTCTTTTGCAATTCCACCATTTTTTTCAATTTCACGTGCGACCATCTGGCCAAGGTCCTTAAGGTGAACGTGTCCAGGAACAAATTGAGTAAAGCTATTTACGACAGCGATGATTGGTTTTCCAAAATCTTGATCGGTGACACCAGTTGCTCGCCAAAGAGCGCGCGCGCCAGCCATATTGCGACCGTGGGTTGACGTTTTTGATCGGTATGCAGGCATATTTTTGTCTTTCCAGTAGGCATATAAGAGAATATCTGTAATAGATAACAATTTTATGCCCTTTGTCGATAAAATAAGTAAGCGCAAAGGAAATCATTTTTATAATTGTAATGATGCTGGCAGCATTAATTTGCTATTATTCACTGAGTTTAATGCTAGCGTGGTATATGTTACCAAATATATAGATACTGATACTTCGTCTAAAGTAGGGAAATATGTTGACGATGACAACATATTGAGGTTATAAAAATTTACATTAAAATACTCAGGGGAAAATAAATACCATGTCATATAAAAACAGCACTAGTTCGTATGGGTGGGTTGCAAAGACATTCCACTGGGGAATGTTTTTTGTTATTCTAGGTCAATATTGGCTTGGGGGAAATTTTAAAAATGAGGCCTATCAGGGTATGGGGCTCGGAGGATACCATTTTTCGGTGGGTTTAGTGATTTTATTTTTGATACTCCTGCGATTCGCTTGGCGGGCTAAAAATCCAGTTCCAGAGATGCCAGACGGCGCCAGTAATCTTCAGGCATTTGCAGCACACGGCCTGCACATGTTGTTTTATTTACTGCTTTTTGCTCTCCCTGCGGTTGGAGTAGCTATTGTTCAGGCTAAAGGTGGTATTGTCTCATTTTTTGGACTTTTCTCCATTCCGAGATTTATTGAAAAAGCAGAAAGTACTGCAGAATTAGTCGTTAGCATGCATGGCATATTTGCTAAAGTAACGCTATTTTGTATTCTACTTCATATTATTATGGCTTTTTATCATCATTTTGGAAAAAAGGATAACGTATTAAGACGGATGTTACCTTAGAAGATAATAAAATTTAACTATTTTTAATTAGGACACTTCGAGTTCCTTTAAGTCAGTTTCCGAAGAAATACTGCGCTAGCCGGAAGTGGGGACACTGTTCGGGCTACTCAAAACACCTAGTATTGTGTTCGCTAAGTGACGATGCTAAATAGCCCTACTAAATAGCCAAATCATAGCGAAAGCATTGGTAAATTAAAGTGCATCTAATAAAATCCATGTTTAATATAACTAAATATCGGAGAGGAAACATGAACAAACGCATTGAGCGGTCAGGGCTGCAGATAGCCACACCAATCTATGACCTAATCACCGCTAACGTCTGCCCTGGCACCGAGATTGATCCCGATATATTCTGGTCGAAGTTTGCTGACATAATTCACAAATATGCGCCTATTAATCGCGATCTTCTTAAAAAGCGTGAAACACTGCAGGGGCAGATTGATTGCTGGCACGTTGCAAACCGCGTCAATTTTGATTTCTCAGCCTACAAAATATTTCTGCAATCGATTGGTTATCTGGTTCCTGAAGGTCCTAATTTCACCATTAGCCCATACAATGTTGATGTGGAAATCCGGCATCAGGCGGGGCCGCAGCTTGTTGTACCCATAATGAATGCACGCTTTGCCTTGAACGCTGTCAATGCCCGTTGGGGCAGTCTCTATGATGCGCTTTACGGTAACGATGTTATTTCGGAGGCCGATGGGGCGAGCAAAGGTGGTGCCTACAATCCCGTTCGTGGGAAGAAGGTAGTTGATTATGGTCGTGAGTTTTTAGACGGGGCCGTGCCTCTGGCGAGCGGATCACATGCTGAGGCTGTAGCATATGCAGTTGTTGATAAACAGCTAAGCGTCACTCTAGGTACTGGGGCTATTGTTGCGCTATCTGCGCCTGAGCAGTTTTGTGGCTACCTTGGAAGCATTGAAATTCCAAGCTCACTCCTATTTAGTAACAATAGGTTACATCTTGAAATTCAATTTGACCCTAAAAATCATATTGGCGCTGCAGATCAGGCTGGAATAAAAGATATTGTCCTCGAGGCGGCTCTGACAACAATTATGGACTGTGAAGATTCTGTCGCTGCAGTCGACGCTGAAGATAAGGTACTTGCCTATAAAAATTGGCTGGGACTGATTAAAGGTGACCTTAAAGAGACGATAAACCGCGGCGGCAAGAGCTTCGTGCGCTCCATGAACACTGATCGTAAATATCTTGCTGCCGATGGTTCCGAGCTGATCCTTAAAGGGCGTAGCCTTATGTTTATTCGTAATGTTGGCCATTTGATGACTAGCCCGGCCATTATTGATGCTCAGGGTAATGAAATTCCCGAAGGGATTATGGACGCGGTGATCACTAGTCTCATTTCATTGCATGATCTGAATAGAGAAGGGCCGCTTAAAAACTCAAGTACTGGCAGTACCTATATCGTTAAGCCCAAGATGCATGGGCCCGAAGAGGTGGCATTTACTAATGATTTATTTGATTCAATTGAAGACGCCTTTGGACTTGCTCGCCATACTATCAAGGTCGGGATTATGGATGAGGAACGCCGTACCTCGGTAAATCTTAAGGAGTGTATCCGTGCCGCCAAGGGTCGTGTTGTTTTTATTAATACTGGTTTCCTTGATCGTACAGGCGATGAAATACATACCAGTATGCAGGCAGGGCCATTTGCTTTTAAGGCCGACCTAAAAGCTATGCCTTGGATTTCTGCTTACGAAGATCAAAATGTCGACGTCGGTCTGGCCTGTGGCCTTAAAGGAAAGGCTCAAATAGGTAAGGGCATGTGGGCGATACCAGACAATATGGCCGACATGATGAGAATCAAGATTGCTCATCCCAAATCTGGAGCTAACACGGCCTGGGTACCGTCGCCAACGGCTGCCACGTTACATGCTATGCATTACCATCAGGTTGATGTGTCGAGCCTGCAAGACCAGATTGCGACGCGCAGGCCAGCTAATGTGGATAATATTTTAACTATACCTCTGCTAGATGAGGGCGCGCTGGACAGTAAACAAATTCAGTTGGAACTGGACAATAATGCTCAGGGTCTACTGGGTTACGTGGTGCGCTGGGTAGAGCAGGGTGTTGGCTGTTCCAAGGTACCTGATATTAATAATGTAGGCCTTATGGAAGATCGTGCCACATTGCGAATTTCTAGTCAGCATATGGCTAACTGGCTCCATCATGGCATTTGTACTGCGGAGCAGGTGATGGAGACCCTGACGCGCATGGCTGCGGTGGTTGATGGGCAAAATGTTAGCGACCCTGAGTATGTCGCTATGGGACCAGATTTCAGTGAGAGCACTGCTTTCCAGGCGGCCTCTGATCTCATCTTTAAAGGTGATAAGCAACCCAGTGGATATACCGAGCCACTGCTGCATGCCTACCGCCAAAAAGCCAAGGCTTCACGCTAGTAAAATCGACTTCAGGCCTCTTTAACCAGCACCCAAATTTGTTAAAGGTAATTGACCTATGTTGAGAAACTTTGGTGATCGTGAGCAGTTTAGTGGCCAGATTGTCACTGTGAACTGCTTTGAAGATAATAGTTACCTTAAAGCCTCAGTGGCTAATGAGAGGCAAGGGGCGTGTGATGGATCATTTTTTATAAGGTTTTAAGTTTTGAGAGTGCTTTTTTAATCCAGAAATAACCGACTATTCCAGCAATTATATTTGAAATACTGATAAATATAAAAGCTACCTCCAGATTATAAAATTGTGCAGCAACATAAACTAATGGTAACTGTATGATAAATACACGCAGTGTTGATATATAAACACCGGGTGCAGGTTTACCAATACTATTAAACATAGCATTAACGCTCATGACTAATCCATATAGGCCATATGAAATAGGGACTATAAATAGGTAGGACGTTGTGATTTTTATAATCTCAGGTTCGTCGGAAAAAAGAGCAGCTACTGTTGGCGCGAGAAGGGCAAGAAGAATTGCCATTAAGCCCCCCCAGACGAGGCAGAAGATAGTTGCACTCTTAATGCACTCTTCTATGCGGACAAAATTTCCAGCGGCAAGGTTTTGTCCTAGAAATGGGCCAACCACAGAAGAAAGTGCAAAGAAGAGCACTAGAGAAAGAGCCTCAATGGTGGTTGCTACATTGGTTGCCGCGACGGCGTCATTTCCGTAGCGGGCAATAATAGAGATAATGATAGCTGCTACAATAGGGATAATCATATTTGTACCGGTTGCAGGTATTCCAACATGCAGAGTTCTTTTTATAGAAATCATGAACTTGCTTAACGTTTCACGACGGAGACAAATTACGTGAAAACGAAATGTTAGGTAATATAGGATAGCAGAAAAACTAATAAAACGTGTGATTAATGAAGCCCAGGCTGCACCAGAAAATCCAAGTTCTGGAAATCCAAATAGTCCAAATATGAGAATAGGATCTAAAACAGCGTTTGCAATTGCAGAATAAAGCATCAACTTTCCCTGAAGGCCAGTATCGCCAAGTGCCCTCATCACCGATCCTCCCGTCATAGGAACCATAATAAATAGTGGTGAGAAATACCAAATTGTAACGTATTCTCGGATAAGCACTAGTATATTATCGTCTGCGCCCATAGCTCTAAACAAGGGATCAATAGTTAGTAATCCAATAACTGTGAATGTGAGTGATAGTATTACAGTAAAAAGAAGGGTGTTAGTGGCAAGAGTTTTTATTTCATATTGGTCTTTATTACCCGCAGCTCGAGCTAATACTGATGATATCCCTGCACTTAAACCAATAGATGCGGAAATAATAATCATAACCATGCGAACTATGAAGCCCATAGCTGCGAGCTCATCTTTACCAAGCATGCCAATATAATATAAATCTACAAAGGTAAACGACATACTAGCTACTAACCCTATAGCCATTGGCACAGCCATTCTAATTAAATGGCGGTGCACTGGCCCAACTGTGAGGTCAACCCTTGGAGATTGTTTTTCTTTGGCCATTATTTGGTATTTTTCCTCATAAACATAATTTAATGGTGCACTTGAATGAGATCATATGGCCAAGTTGTCAACAGGATATTTGATTTATTAAATATAATGTAAAAATAGAGCGAGTATGTTATTTATATATTATAATTTGTCTCTTTTAGAGGAACTATAAACAAGAAAGATAAATAAAATGATTGTTGTTGTATCCCCAGCCAAGAAACTCGACTTTTCAAGTAATGATGTAAAACAGAACTGGTCAGTCCCTGATTATCTTGATCAAAGTGCAGAACTTATAAAAACAGCACGTCAATTAACAAGGTCACAAATTGGAAAACTGATGAATGTCAGTGATAAACTTGCCGATCTAAATTATCAACGTTACAGGGATTTTGAAGAGCCATTCACACTATCGAATGCACGTCAGGCGGCCCTAGCATTTAAGGGCGACACTTATGTTGGATTAGATGCTGAGACGTTAAGCGAAGAAGATCTTGAATTTGCACAAAACCATTTCAGAATTTTATCGGGCCTTTATGGCATTCTTCGACCCCTTGACCTCATGCAAGCGTATCGCCTTGAAATGGGTTGCCGCCTGCAAAGCTCAAAAGGTAAAAACTTATATGATTTTTGGGGAAGTTGCTTAACTGACGGTCTCAATAAATTGATGGGTGAGCAGGATACAGATGTAATTATTAACTGTGCCTCCAACGAGTATTTTAAATCCATTAATGTAAATGATCTTAAGGGTAGGGTGATCACTCCGGTCTTTAAAATTGTCAGAGACGGTTTAGCAAAAAGTCCGGGTATGGTGATTAAACGTGCCCGCGGTATGATGGCTCGCTATATTATCCAAAAAAGAATTAGTAATGTCGAAGGCCTCAAGGAATTTAAGATGGATGGTTATAAATTTATGCCAACTCTCTCAAATGATGAAAATTATGAATTTCATAAAATTGTCGATTAACTCTTGTGCTAATTCCGCTTGAGCCGATTGATGTTAAAATTGGAGTATGGATGCATCACAGAGTCCCAATTGATGTATTTTATAATATTTGTTATGCCGCTTTATTTTTCACAGGACTTAAAGTTACCTTTGATGGTGTATTTTCATTTTAAAATGGGTTCCAGGTCATTTTTTTTGCGAATTGTAGATAGCCCAGATTAACGCCTGCCCGAAGGCCAGTTCCAAGTCTAATAGGTGCTATAATAATTTTATCGACCTGTTGATAATTCATTCCAAAACCAGCTACATAGTAGAAACTACCTTCTATTGCTGGAAAACGCTGATAAAGTTCTTCCGTATCATTAAGGTTGTATACAAGCGCAAAAACCCGTGAACCGTTGGCTCCGGCATCAATACCAATTGAAGGGCCTTTCCAGTATACAGGACTGTCACCTTCAATTTTATGAGAGAGCGTACCATCACCATAGCGCAGACCAATAATAAATGCTGCACTTACTTCAGTACCTATAATATATCCATTTGGAGCGCCAAATTCTAAGAAAGATTTTTCAACAAGGC
The DNA here is from genome assembly GCA_905612225.1 of Emcibacteraceae bacterium. Lineage (GTDB taxonomy): Bacteria > Pseudomonadota > Alphaproteobacteria > Sphingomonadales > Emcibacteraceae > Pseudemcibacter. Next base: position 17,406 of record CAJQRG010000032.1, read on the forward strand.
TCGCAAGAGCCTCAGACCCTTCGCCAAAATAATCAGATGCTGCTTTGAGAATACTTATTCTATCGTATGTACCGCCTAGATTTTGAATTGTCGGCGCAGGCGGTGGCGTATTATTATTACTCTTTCCAGAACAGGCCGATAATAAAATTAGGATGAAAATTCCAAATAATTTAAAAAAATAAGATATTATTTTTCTCCTGATTTTGGTTTACCATTAACTGCAAACATAATCCATTTAGCAGGGAAAATCCAGATAATACCTGCAACAAAATAACATATAAATTGGAGAGAGCTATTGTCGGAGAAAAGGCTGTCAATTAGACGACTGACGACTAGTAAATAAAGCGTCATTAAGATAAGCATAAAAATTAACCAAAGAAGTTTTGATATTTTTGGTGAAGAAGGTTCTGACAAAGTTATTTCCTTAAATTTTTCCACTAATAGAAAGTAGAAGGTAGATGCTACCATAAACCAAAGTTGAAAAAGCTGAGGCGATGGCAAGAAATTTTAAGTGTTGGCCAATGCTTGTCATAAGCCTTGCAAAAATATTATTTTTCTTTATCGGATGCATTTCTATTCTCATTTTATTAGCTATTTTAATCACCTTAATAGTTTCTGTCCATAAATTATAAGCCTCTAGATCATTAATTGAAACCCATTTTGCATCAATTGCATCATCGCCAGCCTTAAGTTTACCTCTAGTATATTCAGCCATATAATCGACAAGACTATAATGATATTCGATTATGTCATTACCATTGTGCTCTATTAAATCCACAGCATCAATAAGAGTAATATTTTTAATTAATATAGAAGTTTCTTCGTAAACCTCCCTGACAGCTGTTTCCTTTAGCTTTTCACCTAGATTTTGTGCGCCACCAGGAATACTCCATTCTGATGATTTTGGTGGTTTACTGCGCTTTATTAGGAGGACACTTTCCCCTCTAAAAACTACAACGCCTACTGCTATAATGGGGTTCTCTGGATATTCTCTTTTCATATTTTACTTTTATATATTATATGTTTATTTTGAACAACAACCTCATCAAATAAAGTTGAACAGACAATGTGTGGTAGATTTTCACTATCAAGCGATTCTCATAATAGTTTTATCGAGTTTCTGGATATGGAGCAGCCTTTTGCGGTACCAGACCGCTTTAATATTGCACCTAGTCAACCGATAGCAGTACTTAGGTTGCAAGGATCAGACAAAGACCATGCAATTATTCCAGAAGCACCTCTACCTCTAATTGAGGGAACATTAATGCGTTGGGGACTTATCCCTCATTTTGTTAAGGAAATTAATAACGAAAGATTTTTAATAAATGCGAGATCAGAAACAATAGCTGATAAACCATCTTTTCGAAACTCGTTTCGACGACGAAAATGTTTGGTTGCTGCGGATGGTTTTTATGAATGGAAACGCGGTGGTGCATCACCGGTTCCTTATTATATTTCTTTATTAGACCGCAAGCCGTTTACGTTTGCAGCGATTTGGGAAGGATGGGCTGGCCCTGCAGGAGAAGACTGGATAGAAACAGTGTCCTTAGTGACTAAACCGGCGAACGGGACTATAAAAAAAATTCATCACCGCTCTCCGGTTATTATAGCACCGGAAGATTATGGTTTATGGCTGCGGCCATGTGATCCACCGGACCGGGATATTTTTTCAAAACTCTCGGTTGATCTGGATCATAAACTTTGCATACATGAAGTAAGTCCTTACGTTAATTATACACGTCACGACGGTGAACAGTGCATAAAACCAGCAAAAGCTGATCAATTTAAGCTCTTTTAATCAGTCTTTTTAACAGAATGACCACCAAATTGATTACGCAGAACGGAAACAACTTTTCCAGTATAGCTTGGGTTATTTGTTGAATTAATGCGAAACTGGAGGGATGCTTCAATAACAGGAGCGGAAATATTTTTTGATTTAGCTTCTTCTACAGTCCATAAACCCTCACCACTATGGGAAATTTCTCCAGAAATAGCCTTTAAATCTACACCCTCTTCTTTATACCCATTTTGCAACCAACCTACTAGACGGCTTTCTATAACACTTCCGTTATTATAAATGCGTGATACCTCGTCAAGATCAAGATTAAATTCACTAGATTTCAAAATTTCAAAACCTTCACCAATGGCTTGCATCATGCCATATTCAATTCCATTATGAACCATTTTAGTGAAATGACCAGCGCCGGTTTTACCCATATAAGCATATCCACCATTTATGCTTAAATCGTTAAAAATTTGTTCATACTTTTCAAACTTTTCACGTTTGCCACCAATCATCATGCAAGCACCATTTCGAGCTCCACCTGGTCCGCCGCTGACACCGACATCCATAAAAACAAACCCTTTTTGTTTGAGTTTAATACCTCTTATTATTGTTTCTTTGTAATTTGAATTTCCACCATCCATAATAACATCTCCAGGACTTAAGATTGTAGTGAGCTCAGTGATTACAGTATCTACATTATTATGAGGTACCATAATCCAAATAAACTTCTCACCAGGAAGTTTTTTGTTAAACTCCTCTAGGTTTAAAACTGTTTCTGCTCCCGCCGCCTCGGCTTCTTTGCGTGCGAATTCGTTAGGGTCGCTTGCAACTACTTCGTGACCTTTATCGATAAGAAGTTTTACCATACCCATGCCCATTTTACCGAGACCTATATATCCAATTTTCATACTTTAACTTACCTTATTATAATATTTTTATCTTATAACTCGTCCAGGGTTCATAATGTTTTTGCAATCCAGTGTATCTTTTATATCACGCATCAGGCCTAATTCTGTGATTGACTTATAACGTTCAAGATCCGCCAACTTTAGAGTCCCAATTCCGTGTTCGGCACTTATACTGCCACCTAGTTCTACTACAATGTCGTGAACAGTTCGGTTTATTTTAGAGCCTTGATTGAGAAACTTCTGCTTATCCATCTCCACGGGCTGACTAAAGTTAAAATGTATATTACCGTCACCAATATGACCAAACGGAACAGGCCTTATATTAGGAATTATCTCTTTAACAGCCGCTAATCCTCGCCGCATAAATTCAGGAATCTTTGAAACGGGAACAGAAATATCGTGTTTGATGCTTGCTCCTTCAAACTTTTGTGCCTCTGACATATATTCACGAAGGTTCCATAAATTACGTGTTTCATTTATATTTTTGGGAATAACACCATCAAGAACCAAGCCCAGTTCCATTGCAGTTTCGAGTATTTTGTTCATTACTACTTCGAGATTAAGTAGATCACGGTCCAGTGATGTTGCGCACTCCATTAGAATATACCAGTCATAGTCTTTCACTAATGGATCTTGACACCCAGACATATTCTTTAGGTTAAATTCAATACCGAGGCGGGGCATAATTTCAAAGGCGATTAAGCTGTCGCCACTTATTTCTCTTGCCATACTTAATAAATTGATTGCCGCTTCAGGGTTTTTTATTGCAACAAAAGCAGTGTTTTTTTGCTTGTGACGAGGAAAAATTTTAAGTGTTGCGGCTGTTATTATCCCAAGGGTTCCCTCTGCACCAATAAAAAGGTGTTTCAAATCATATCCAGTATTATCTTTGCGAAGCCCTGTTAACCCATGCCAAATATTGCCATTTGGAAGCACTACCTCTAGGCCAAGAACCAGATCCCTCATTACACCATATTGAAGTACATTTATACCACCGGCATTTGAAGAAATGTTACCACCAATCATTGCGGAGCCCTCAGAAGCTAGATGCATTGGAAAATGACAATTTATTTTTTCGGCAATAGTATGGGCATCTGCTAAGATGACACCACTTTCCAGGGTCATAGTATGATTAAGTACATCTTTTTCACGTACTTTATTCATTCGTTTCATACTCAATATTATTTGGGTATCACTTTCGTCAGGACTATTGCCTCCAACAAGGCCGGTATTACCACTTTGAGGGACAATTTTAATATCATTATCGTAACAGTAAATTACGAGCCTAGAAACCATTTCTACTGTATTAGGGAACAATACAAGAGGTGTTTTTCCTATAAATGTATTACGTGGTTCAATTAGATGAGGTTTGATGACATTTTGATCATCACTTGCACCTTTCGCGCCGGCTATTTTTTTTAGGGCTTTAATATGTGACTGATCTATTGTCATTCTATTCCTTCTTTTGCTGCAGCTGCACGTTCTAGCCTATCATTTATAGCAGCACCAAGCCCAAATGTAGGAATTGGTGCCACAGCAATTGTTTTTATCCTTAAACGGTCGAGTGCACGCATCATAGAGAATAAATTAGATGCAGCTTCAATCAAATTTCCTGCAGGGCTTAAGTTTAGACTGTTTAAAGTTTTAATTCTATGACCGAAAGCAAGATAGGCTTCCCCAGGTTTAGGTGTCAGCACATTAAGACGGACCCTAGCGTTTGGTGCATAGTGACTTTTTAACTGGCCTGGTGCGACTGGACTATCAGATTGTAATCCATTAACTTTAACGTCCTGCCCAGCAACTTTTTCAATATCTTCCTGTGTGATGCTACCTGGACGTAATAGCGTAATTCCATTTTTATTTATTTGTACAATTGTAGATTCAAGGCCTTTTTCACAAGCTCCGCCATCAATGATCATATCTAACTCATTAAAAAATTCACTGTCGACATGAGCTGCGGTTGTTGGACTTATTTTACCTGATTTATTGGCACTGGGTGCAGCGATAGGTCCGTCAAATATATGAAGCAATTCTTGGGCTATTTTATGCTTTGGAACCCTAATAGCGACTGTGTCCAGGCCAGCAGTTATAAGATCCGATAGTCCGTTTTTTTTCTTGAGTGGCAATACCATGGTAAAAGGGCCGGGCCAAAAATTAGCAGCTAATTTTTGAGCGAGTGTATCCATTATGACGTAGCGTTTTGCTTTTATGGTATCAGGCACATGAACAATCAATGGATTAAAATTAGGTCGATTTTTTGCCATAAAAATTTTAGCAACTGCTATGCTATTTGTAGCGTCAGCGCCCAAGCCATATACCGTTTCTGTGGGAAATGATAGAATATCTCCCGCATTAAGTTTTTTTTGCAGCAAACTTAAATGTTTTCTTTGATGGTTTATAAAATCGGCTATC